>NZ_PSVQ01000003.1:0-192163 GCF_002932395.1 Rathayibacter sp. AY1D9 | reverse complement strand
CTCCACATCTGCCGCTACCTCATCCGGATCCTGGTGCTCCCAGTAGCGGAGCACCAGCCATCCCGCTCAAATCAGTCGCTCATCCGTGTCGCGCTCCCGGACATGTGACTGGTCGTGCAGGCAGGATCCGACGAAACGCGTATTGAGCGTCGTCGGGTCCTTTTTTTGTGCCCGGACGCCTCCTGACGCTCCGCCGGAGCACCGATGACGGTGCCGGAGGGGGCGGGGACGGCGACGGACGGCCGGGCAGCACAGCGCAGGGAAGCGCGCGTCCCCACACACCCGGAGGAGTACCGATGAGTACCCAGGAGAGCGCGAAGGCGATCCTCGAGCACGTCGGCGGCGCCGCCAACGTGGCGAAGCTGCAGCACTGCTCGACCCGTCTGCGGTTCGCGCTGGCGGACGACGCGAAGGCCGACGTCGAGGCGCTGAAGGCGGTGCCCGGCGTGATCGGCGTCGTCACCGGCCCGCAGACGCAGGTCATCGTCGGCAGCGGCGTCAGCGAGATGTACGCGGCGGTCGAGAAGCTGCGCGGCGGCACCACCGCATCCGCGGAGCAGGCGAAGCAGCCGCGGTCCCTCAAGCGCCTCGGCGCGACGATCATGGACTTCGTGGTCAGCGTCTTCACGCCGATCATCCCGGCCATCGCGGGCGCCGGCATCTTCAAGTCGTTCCTCGTCCTCGCCTCGGCGCTGGGCTGGCTCGACCCGGCCTCCGACAACTTCAAGCTGCTGTCCGCCATCCCGGACGCGGTGTTCGGCTTCCTGCCGCTGCTCGTCGCGTACACGAGCGCGAAGAAGCTCGACGTGAACCGGCCGCTCGCGCTCGGGCTCGTCGGCGTCCTGGTCTTCCCGGCGTTCACGACGCTGCTCAACCAGGAGGGCGGCGTCGCGCTCTTCGGCATCCCGGTGCCGGTCATCGCCTACAACGCCCAGGTGTTCCCGGCCATCCTGGCCGTGCTGCTGCTCTCGGTCGTCGAGCGCTTCTTCACAAAGCACTCGTGGGGCCCGATCCGCACGTTCTACGTGCCGCTGATGTGCCTCGTGATCGTCGCCCCGGCCACGATCTTCCTGCTCGGCCCCCTCGGCTACTGGCTCGGCTCGATGCTCACCGGCGCGATGATCGGCCTCTACGGGGCGCTCGGCTGGGTGGCCGTCGCGCTGCTGGCCGGCGTGCTCCCGCTGATCATCTCGGTCGGCATGCACAAGGCGTTCATCCCGCCGACCATCGCCACGATCGCCAGCGCGGGCAAGGACACCTTCTACCTCGCCTCCTCGCTCGCCCACAACGCGGCGGAGGCCGGCTCCAGCCTCGCGATCGCCCTGCGCACCAAGAGCGCGACCCTCCGCGCCACCGCCTTCTCGGGCGGCCTCTCGGCCCTCTTCGGGATCACCGAGCCGGCGCTCTACGGCGTCACGCTGCAGAACAAGCGCGCCCTGGTCTCCGTCATCACGGGCAGCGTCGTCGGAGGCGCCTACATCGGCGCCACGCAGGTCGCCGCGTTCGCGCTGGTCAGCCCCGGCGTCGCCAGCATCTCGATGTTCATCGACGGGCTGAACACCTGGAACCTGCTCAACGCCGTGATCGGCCTGCTGATCTCGGTCGCCGTCTCGTTCGTCGTCTCCTTCGTCATCTGGCGCGACGACGCCTCCGCCAGCGTCCAGGCGCTCGGCGATGTGGCGGCCGCCGCCGGGAGCCCGCTCGCGCTGCAGGCGCCGCTCACCGGCTCCGTCATCCCCCTCTCGGAGGTGCCGGACCCCGTGTTCTCGGCCGGCGTGCTCGGCGAGGGGCTGGCGATCCGCCCCACCGACGGAGCCGTCCGGGCGCCGTTCGCGGGCGAGGTCATCGCACTGCTGTCCTCCCGCCACGCCGTGGGGCTGCGCCGCGCGGACGGCGTCGAGGTGCTCATCCACGTCGGCATCGACACGGTGCAGCTGGACGGCGCGCCGTTCGAGGCGCACGTCGCGGTCGGCGACCGGGTCGAGGCCGGGCAGCTCCTCCTCGCCGCCGACCTGGCCGCGATCACCGCGGCCGGCTACGACACCACGACCCCGGTGCTCGTGACCAACTCCGCCGAGTACACCGTGCTCGTCGAGGCCGCCGAGCGGATCACCGCCGGCGACCGGATCATGACCGTGACGCAGAGAGAGAAGGAGCTCGCCGATGGCGCTTCCTGACGGATTCCGATGGGGCGGCGCCCTCGCCGCCAACCAGGTCGAGGGCGCGTGGCGCGAGGGCGGGCGCGGCCCGGCGGTCAGCGACGTCGCCTCCTACAAGCCGAAGGCGGACCCGAAGGAGTACGCGATCCACCACCGCAACACGGTGGAGAGCATCACGGCGGCGATGTCCGACGACGACACCGAGTACTACCCCAAGCGCCGCGGCATCGACTTCTACCACCGCTACCCCGGCGACCTCGCGCTGTTCGCCGAGATGGGCTTCACCACCCTCCGCGTCTCGATCGCCTGGACCCGCCTCTACCCGACGGGGGAGGAGGCGGAGCCGCTCGAGGAGGGCATCGCCTACTACCTCGCCCTCTTCACCGAGATGCGGCGCCTCGGGATCGAGCCGCTGGTCACGCTCTCGCACTACGACCCGCCGCTCGCGCTCGCGCTGAAGCACAACGGCTGGGTCGACCGCCGCACGATCGGGCTGTTCGAGCGCTTCGCCCGCACCTGCTTCGAGCGCTTCGGCCACCTCGTCGACATGTGGCTGACCTTCAACGAGATCGACGGCATCATCCGCCACCCGTTCACCTCGGGCGGGATCATCGAGGAGACCGTCGAGGGCAGCGTGGAGCAGGCCTGCTACACGGCTCTGCACCACCAGTTCGTCGCCTCCGCCTCAGTCACGAGGACGCTGAAGGAGCTGTGGCCCGAGTCGCGGATGGGCTGCATGCTCACGATGCTGACCACATACCCCAACACCTGCCACCCGGACGACGTCGCGGCGACGCAGGCGAAGGAGCGGGTGCTCTACCTCTGCACCGACGTCCAGGCGGGCGGCGCCTACCCGCGCCTGGCGCTGCGGGCGCTCGAGAGCCGCGGAGTCGAGATCCCGTTCGAGGCGGGCGACGTCGAGCTGCTGCGCGAGCACCCCGTCGACTTCATCTCGTTCAGCTACTACATGTCGATGACGGAGTCCGTGCGCCCCGACGCCGAGCGCACCCCCGGCAACACGGTCCTCGGCGTCAAGAACCCGTTCCTCGAGTCGAGCGAGTGGGGCTGGCAGATCGACCCCGTCGGCCTGCGGATCTCGCTGATCGACCTCTACGACCGCTACGGCAAGCCGCTGTTCATCGTCGAGAACGGCCTCGGGATGCGCGACGAGCTGACCGAGGACGGCCGGGTCCACGACCCGTACCGGATCGACTACTTCCGCGCGCACTTCGAGCAGATGATCCAGGCGGTGGACGAGGGCGTGGAGCTGCTCGGCTACGTGAGCTGGGCGCCGATCGACCTGATCAGCGCCTCCAGCTCGCAGATCTCGAAGCGCTACGGGTTCGTCTATGTCGACATGGACGACCTCGGCCACGGCAGCACCGAGCGCTACCGGAAGGACTCGTTCTTCTGGTACCAGAAGGTCATCGCCTCCAACGGCGCGGATCTGGGATGATCCTCCTCTGCCCGGAGGCGCCGTCCGGCTCTCCGGGCAGAGGCCCCGCCACCCCCACCCCAGCCCTGACGCGGCCGTCGACGGAGACACGCATGCAGACCATCAAGAAGGTGCTCAACTCGAGCGTCGTCCTCGTCGTCGACGAGCGCGGCGTCGAGCGCGTGCTCCTGGGCAGGGGGATCGGCTTCGGAGCGAAGGCCGGCGAGGCGATCGAGCCCTCGAGCGTCGACCAGGTGTTCGTGGCGCTGGACGACTCGGATCGGCGCAACCTCGTCGAGCTCCTGGCGCAGATCCCGCCGGAGTTCGTCGAGCTCACCCGCGCGGTCGTCGCCGACGCGGAGGAGCAGGGGCTGAAGCTCGACCCGCACGTGTACCTCGCGCTCACCGACCACCTGCACTTCGCGGTGGAGCGGCAGCGGCGCGGGCTCTCGGTCGCCAACCGGCTGGCCTGGGAGATGCGGACGGTCTACCCCGTGCAGTACGCGGTGGGGGAGCGGGCGGTCGAGCGGATGCGCGAGCGCCTGGACGTGGAGCTGCCCGCCGACGAGGCCGCGAACGTCGCCTTCCACCTCGCCAACGCGGAGCTCGGCAAGATCGGGATCGACTCGCTCCGGATCGTGCAGCTCATCCGCTCGGTGACCGCGATCATCCAGCACTCCAGTGGAGCCGCGCTCGACCGCGACGACCTCCGCTCCGCCCGCTTCGTGGCGCACCTGCAGTACTTCGCCGAGCGCTTCTTCTCGGGCGGCCTGCTCGAGAGCGAGGACGACTTCCTCTTCACCAGCCTCAGCGCCCGCTACCCGCGCGCGATCGCCTCCGCCGAGCGGGTCCGCTCCTTCGTGGCGGCCGAGTACCAGGCCGCCCTGCCCAACGAGGAGGTCGCCTTCCTGGCCCTCCACATCGCGCGCGCCGCTCCGGAGTAGCGCGCTGACCCCGGAGAACCGCATGCACCGCACCACCCCCGCCCGCCCGACGACGCCCGCGAGCGAGCGCCCGTGAGCGGCACGATCCACCTCGTCCGCCACGCCGAGACCCTCTTCAACGTCGCCGGCCAGCTGCAGGGCTGGTGCGACTCGCCCCTGACCGAGCGCGGCGAGCGCCAGGCGGCGGCCCTCGGCGAGCGGATGCGCGAGGTGCCGCTCGTCGCGGCGTTCACGAGCGACCTCACCCGCACCCGCACCACGGCGGCGGCGGCGCTCGCCGGGCACCCGTCGCTCGAGGCCGAGCCGATGGTCGAGCTCCGCGAGTGGCACTTCGGCGCCTTCGAGGGGCAGCCGAACGCCTCGCTCTGGGAGCCGGTGTTCGCCGACCACGGCTACTCCTACGTGCCCGCCTCCGCCGACTGGCCGCGGATGACCGACGCCGGTCTCGACTCGGTGCTCGACGCGATCCATCGCCACGACCCCTCCGGCCGGGCCGACAGCGGTGCCACCGTGCGCGCCCGCGTGGAGGCCGCGATCGCGCGGTTCGCGCCGGCGGCCGAGCACGGGGACGTGCTGGTCGTGACGCACGGAGCGGTGCTCGGGAGCATCCTCCGCGCGCTCGACCCCGCGCACCGGCCGCAGCGGGGCTACCCGAACTGCGCGGTCGTGTCGGTGACGGATGGCGTCATCGGCGAGGTCGACGGGAGCTGCGCGACGGCCTGACCCCGCCCCTCCTCCTCCACGGACGCCCCTGTGCGCTCCGGTCGCCGACCGGACGAGCACGGGGGCGTCCGTCGTGCTCGGGACGCAGGCGGCCCGCACCCGGACCGCCCCCGGACCTGCACGCGCGGCCGCCTCGGGACCTGCACGTCCGGTGATGCGGGACCTGCACTTTCGGCCACCTCGGCGCTGTACCGAAGTACAGGAGCCCGTCGCGAGAGCGTCCGTAGCGTCTGAGGAGTCAAGAGAAACGACTTCGAGGAGATGACATGCGAGGGCTTCAGCTCAGCGGCGTGAGCCGTGCATTCGGCGGCCACCGGGTCCTGCACGACGTGGACCTGTCCGTGGGCCGCGGCGAGATCGTCGGCTTCATCGGCGGCAACGGCGCCGGCAAGACCACGACGATGCGGCTGATCCTGGGCCTGCTCACCCCCGACACGGGGACCATCACCTGGGACGGCGCGCCGATCACCGCCGAGGACCGCCGCTCGATCGGCTACATGCCGGAGGAGCGCGGCCTCTACCCGCAGATGCGGGTCCGCGAGCAGGTGATCCACTTCGCTCTGCTCGAGGGGCACGACGCCCGGGGAGCCCGTGAGACCGCCGAGGAGGTGATCGACGCGCTGGGCCTGGCCGAGCGGGCCGACACGCTGGTGCAGGACCTCTCGCTCGGCAACCAGCAGCGCGTGCAGCTGGCCGTGTCCCTGGTGGGCGATCCGTCGCTCCTGGTGCTGGACGAGCCCTTCTCGGGGCTCGACCCGGTCGCCGTGGAGACGATGGCCGGCCTGATCCGGCAGCAGTCCGCCCGCGGCGTCGGCGTGCTCTTCTCCTCCCACCAGCTCGACCTGGTCGAGCGCCTCTGCGACACCGTCTGCGTGCTCGACTCCGGCCGTGTGACCGCGAGCGGAGCGGTGGCCGAGCTGCAGGACGACGGCCGCAGCCGCTGGCAGCTGCAGTTCTCCCGCCCCCTGGACGACCTGCTCGTCGCCGAGCTCGGCGTCACACCGGGACTGTCGGCCGAGCCGGTCCCCGGTGAGCCGGAGTCGCTGCTCGTCTCGATCGAGGGCAGCGGCCGGGACGTCCCCGAGCAGGTGCTCGCGACCCTCACCCGCCACGGCGGCCTCCGGAGCATCCGCACCGAGCAGCGCTCGCTGACCGAGCTGCTGTCCGAGCGGCTCACCGCCGCCTCCACCCCTGCGGCCGAGCGCCGCCTCGAGATCCAAGGAGCAGGACGATGACCACCACGCACCCCCGCGCCGCCCACGCCCGGACCGCCGAGAGCTCCGCTCCTCCGACGCCGGCCCGGGGAGCCGCGACGATCGTCCGCCGCGAGATCCTGACCCGCACCGGGAACCGCACGATCCTCACCGCGACCCTCGCGCTGGCCGCGATCGCCGGCCTCGGCGCCGGGATCGGCGGCTGGTTCCTGGTCGACGCGACGAGGGAGGCGGGGACCGTGGTCCTCGACACCCGGATCCTGTTCGCGACCGCGATGATCAGCGCCCTGCTCGCCGCGATGGTCTACTCCTCGTCGAGTCTGGCCTCGGGGGTGGTCGAGGAGAAGTCGTCCCGGATCGTCGAGATCCTGCTGACGAAGATCGGCGTCGCCCCGCTGCTCGCCGGGAAGATGATCGGCGTCGGCCTGGTGACCCTGGCCCAGCTGCTCGTGATCGGCGGCGCCGTCGTCGGCGGGTTCAGCGTGGTCGGCGGGTGGTCGGTCCTCGAGATCGAGCTCGGCCCGAGCCTGGTCTGGTTCCTCGTCTGGTTCCTGCAGGGCTACGTGCTCTTCGCGCTCCTCAGCACCCTGCTCGCCTCGACCGTGTCGAGGCAGGAGGACCTGGGCACCGCCGCCATGCCGCTCTCCGTCGTGCAGATGGCGCTGCTGATCATCGCGCTCTACGTGGTGCCGGCGAACCTCGACGAGGCCTGGGTGCACGCGCTCTCCTTCGTCCCCCTCTTCTCCTCCTACCTGATGCCGATGCGCTTCGGCCTCGACTCGGTCGGCACCCCCGAGATGGTGATCGCCGCCGTCGTCGCCGCGATCACGGTGCCGCTGCTGTTCCGCCTGGTCGTCCGCGTCTACCGCAACAACGCGCTCCGCACCGGCTCCCGCGTCTCGCTCCGCGCCTCCCTCAAGGCCGCCGACGCCTCCTAGGCCCGGCTCCCGATATCCACCACCACCACCCCTCGGAAGGACACCACCATGACCACCTCGCGCACCGCCTCGACCCGCCCCTCGCCCCTCAAGAAGCTGCTCGTCAACACCGCCCTCCTCGTCGGGGGAGCGGGCGGCGCCTACCTCGTCGTCACCTACCTCTTCTGATCCGCTCGACCGACCGAAGGACACGATCGTGACTCTCCTCGCGACTCCCGGGCTCCGCCCCGCGACCCCCGGGCACCGCCCCGCGGATCCGGCGGCCCTCCGGGCGGCGGCCTCGACCGAGCGGCTGCTCGGCGGCGGACGCCACCGCGTCGCCGCGATCGACCGCCCCGCCTTCGCCGGCCGGAACGCGTCGTGGACGATGACCCTCGACGACGGCGCCCGCGTCTTCGTCAAGCACGTCTCGCCCCGGACGGCGGGCCCCGCGGCCTTCCGCCGCTCCAGGGACTTCGCCGGCTTCGCCGCCCGGAGCCCCGAGCACGCCCCGGCCGGACCCCGCCTGCTGGCGGCCGACGAGGACGACTCCCTGCTGGTGTTCGAGCACTGCCCCGGCACCAGCCTGGCCCTCCTGCTCGTGGAGGAGCGCGTCCCCGCGGACTTCCCCGAACAGGCCGGCCGGCTCCTGGCCCGGCTGCACGCCGGCCCGGCGGCGGGCCTCACCGCGACCTCGCACCCCAGCCCTCCCGTCGAGATGCTGCGCGTCGGCATCCCGCACACCCGCTACGTCGACCTCACCCTCGCCGAGCTCGCCTTCTGGGGCGACCTGCAGCACGACGAGCAGCTCGTCTCGGCCACGGAGGATCTCCGCGAGTGGGAGAGTGGCAACCGCACGGCCCCGATCCACGGCGACCTCCGCCTCGACCAGTTCCACCTCCGCGACGGGCGCCTCCAGCTGCTCGACTGGGAGGAGTTCGGGATCGGGGATCCGGCCCGCGACCTCGGCACGCTGGCGGGGGAGTGGATCCACCGCGCGGTGCTCGACACCGTGACCACCCGGGAGGGCGCCTCCGCTCCTCCCCTCGCCTTCGACACCGCGGCCGCGGACGCCCGCATCGCGGAGCGGATGGCGGCACTGGTCCCGAGGATCCGGCGGATGTGGCTCGCCTACGCCGCCGAGACCGCCGGCGCGGACGACGCCCTCGCCGTCCGCGCCACCGCCCACCTGGGCTGGCACCTCGTCGACCGCACCCTCGCCCGGGCCTCGATGGTCTCCCGCCTCCCCGGGATCGAGCGGGCCGCCGCCGGTATCGGCCGCCGCGTCCTGCTCGCCCCCTCCGCCTACTCCACCGCCCTCGGATTCGACAGGAGCCCGCGATGACCGCCCTCACCACCCGCTCCGTCCTCGACGAGGCCGTGATCAGCGTCGACGCCGCCCGGCTGCGGGCCGAGGTCGACGGGACCGTGATCGAGGCCACCGGGCCGATCGAGCTGCGGGCCCGACTCGCCGCCACCGTCTACACCCACCTGCACCTCCGGAACCCGCTGCTCGGCGAGACCGCCGGAGGCGACGGCCAGGACCTCGCCCCCCGGCTGATCGACGCGATCCCGCACCGCACGGTCCTGCAGCCCGCTCCCTCCGGGGTGCTCGGCTCCGCCACCGTGCAGGGGGAGGAGCGCCGGGTCGTCGAGCTGGGCCGCGTCCGGGTCCTCGTGCCCGAGGTCGATCTCGTCCGCTCCGCCGACGGGGCCGTCGCCGGCGTCCGGCTGCCGAGCTGGCGCACCCGCACCACTCCCGGCTACCTCCTCGCCCTCGGCCCGATGGGACTCGATCCCGCCGACCGGGTCGTGCGCCTCTCGCTCGTCGCCGACTCGGCGGAGGACGCGCTCGCCCTGTGGGGCCCGCTCCTGGAGGCGCTCGCCGCCTCCGGAGCCCGCCACCAGGCCAAGGCGCTCTCGGACCCGCGGGCCTTCCCCCGCTCCGACGCCCTCGTCGTCTACCTGCCCGCCGACTCCGCCGACGACGTCGCCCGGAGGGTCACTCCGCTGCTCGATGCCCGGCCCTCGCCCCGCACCGCCGTCTCGGCCTTCGCCGAGAGGCTCGCCGACGGCCTCGCCTACGCCGAGGACCCGGCCGACGAGCGCTCCTCCTACCGCGGACTGAGCTTCGGCCAGCACCGCTCCCGCGTCCTCGCCGAAGCGCTCCTGCGCTCCTCGGCCGAGACGATCCCCGCCGCCGACGCCTGGGCCGACGCCGCCCGCGCCGCGCGCATCGACCCGGACCGCCCGGGACTCACCGCCCGCTAGGGCCCCACGAACCTCCCCTCGATCCCGAGGGGACCACCACCTCAGCCCGAGGTACTCCACGAAAGGGACACATCATGACCACCATCTCCACCGACGCCCAGTCCGCCGACCTCACCGCCCTCGCGGGAGCGCACGACACCTTCGCCACCGTCGACGAGCTCGGCTCGGACGCCGCGACCGAGGCGCCCGCCACCACGCCCCTGTGCGTCGGCATCATCGTCGGCGCCACCCTCGGCGCGGGCTGCTGACCCGGCCCTCCTCCCGCCCGGGTGCTCCCGCAGCACCCGCTCCCCGGCCCTCCGGCCGGACCACCCGCACCACTCCCCGCACGACCCGGCGGATCCGCCGCCACCACTCATCCAAGGAGAACACCATGTCGACCATCACCGCCCAGACCGTCCAGTCCGCCGACCTCGCCGAGCTCGCCACCGCCCACGACACCTTCACCGCCGCCGACGAGATCGGCACCGACGCCGCCTCCGAGGCGCCCGCCACCACCCCGTTCTGCGCCGGCGTCATCATCGGCGTCACCCTCACCGCAGGGTGCTGACGGGCACGGGGCGACCGGTCCTCGACCGCGTCGCCCCGGCCCCTCCCGGGCGCGTGCCGTCCGCCCATCCCCGTCCGCCCTTTCCGCGGGCACGGTCCGCCCATCCCCGTCCGCCCTTTCCGCGGGCACGGTCCGCTCGTCCGCCGCCGTCCTCACCGCCGGCCGCGACCCGATCCGCCCTCCCGCCCGCCGCCCTCTGAGGAGACCGCCATGACCACCCCGCCCGGTGCGCAGAGCGCCGCACTCTCCGACCTCTCGCTCGGCCGCTTCGGCTACTCCCGGGTGGCCCTCGTCCTGACCGGCTCCGCCATGACCCAGGTCATGCCCTACTGGATCCAGTGGGCGCGCGCCGCCGCTCCGGCGACCGAGTTCCGCGTGCTCGTCCGCGACTCGGCCTACCGCTTCACCACCCGGCACAACCTGGAGTCGCGACTGCGCGGCCGGATCCAGGACGACCGCTGGGACGACGAGATCGTCGTCGCCCACGTCGACCTCGCCGAGTGGGCCGACCTCATCCTGATCTACCCGGCCACCCTCGACTACGCCTCGCGCCTCGCGCACGGCATCACCGACTCCCCGTCGCTGCTCGCGGCCCTCACGACGGAGGCGCCGGTGTGCATCGCTCCGTCGCTGCCGCCGCGGGCGCTCGGCAACCCGGTCGTCGAGTCCACCCTCGCGCTGCTGCGCGAGCCGGCCAACTTCACCGTCATCGACCCCGTGCCCGGGCCGAGCGAGTCCAGCGACACGGCGCTCGCCTGGGTGCCGCCCGCGTTCCCCGCGGTGCTGCGCCACTTGGAGTCGCTGCGCACGGCACCGGCGGCCGCGGAGGAGGCGAGGTCGGCGTGAGCACCACCGCCCCTCCGCGGGCCCTCGTCACCGGGCTGCTCGTCACCGAGCTCTCGGAAGGACCCGACGGGACCACCGTCTGGACCCGCCGCCTCGGAGAGCAGGCGCCGCTGCCGTTCTCGCCGGTGCCCGTCCGCCTCGCAGCGCCCGATCCCCGGATCGTGCCGGGAGGCGCCGACCCGTCGATCCGCCGCTACCGCACCACCGCCCGCGCCCTGCTGCCCGCTCTCCTCCACGAGCTGTCGGAGGAGGCGCTCGTCTCCGTCGGCCGCGAGTGGAAGGGCGCGCTGGACGCGCTCCACGGCGCCCGGCCCGCCGGGGAGCCGCTCCCTCCGCGTCCGCTGCAGCGCGCCCGCGGCTGGCTCGCCGGTGGCTGGGCGCCCGCCGCCGAGGAGCTCGGCGCCGGCGGTCTCCTCGAGCTCGCCGACTGGGCGGAGGCGGTCGTCGCCTCGCCGGCCGCGGTCGTGGTCCACGGCCACCCCGGCCTCGCCCACCTCGTCGTCGGCGGGACCCGCGTCGCTCTGCTCACGGGCGAGGACGTCGGGCTCGCCGACCCGGTCTGGGACGCCGCCTGGGTGCTCGGGGAGCTCGCAGAGCTGCACGCCTTCCACCCCGCGCTCCGCCCGGCCCTCGACGCGCTCCGCCGCGGACTCTCGCTCGAGGAGGACCACGACGCCGAGCTGCTGCGCGTCGGCACCGCGTTCCGGCTGGCCCAGCACGCCGTCGACTGGCACCGCTCCGGGGGCGCCAGCAGCGATCAGGCGCGGCTGCTGCTGCGCCTGTCCGCCGCACAGCTGGGGGAGCGGGCGGAATGAGCGCCCGCGACGTCCCGACCCTGTCCGCCGCCCTGCCCTCCGGCGCCCGCGCGCTCGTCGTGCACCGGCCGGAGGTCCGCAACGACTCGGTCGCCCTCGCCGTGCCCGCCGGTATGCGCCACGAGCGCGACGGCGAGGAGGGGATGCTGCACCTGATCGAGCACCTCGTCTACCAGGACAGCGAGGGGGTCGCCGGTCTCGTCCGGCAGACCCGCGTCGCCGAGAGCGGCGGCGTCCTCGGCGGTCACACCCACCTCGACTACTCCGAGTTCTTCGAGACGGGCTCTCCCGGGTCGGCCGCCGTGATCGCGGAGCGGCTCGTCGAGCAGGTCTTCCGCCCCGCCTTCCTGCCGGAGCAGATCGCGGAGCAGATCCGCGCGGTCGCCTCTGAGCGGGCCGCGCGCCTCGCCCCCGCTCCGGGCGGCGTGCTGCCGTGGCCGCACCTGACCGCCCGCTACTGGGCCGACGCCCCCAACGCGCACGACGGCAGCGGCGACCTCGACCTCGAGGGCCGCGCGACCGAGCCCGTCCTGCGCGCGCTGCACCGGCGCCACTACAGCCCGGCCGGCTCCGTGCTGGTCGGCGTCACGGCCGACGACCCCGCCCGGCTCCTGGACCGCCTGGTCGCGGCCCTCGCGGAGGCGCCCGATCGCGCGGCAGGACCGGTCGCCGTCCCACCTGGGACGGCCCGCCCCGAGTACCGCGCCGAGCCCGCCGCCCGCCGGCTCGCCGCGACCGCCGCCGCGCCGTCGACCCGCGTCTCCGACGAGCTGCTCGGCGACCTGATCGCCGCCGAGGCGCTCGCTGCGCAGGCCGGACTCGACGCGAGCGCCGGACTCTTCGGCCCGGGCGACACCGTCGCCGACGACCTCTTCGTGCTGGTCGACGACACCGCCGTGCCCGTCGATCCGTGGCACCGCCTCCGCGCCCTCGCGGTGAGCGACGACTCCGCCCTCGAGCACGCCCGGCATCGCGCGGTGCTGCGTGCGGAGCGGCTGGTGCACGACGACGAGCGTCTGGCCCGCACCGTCGCCCGGGATGCCCTGCTGCGCGGTGCGCCCGGCTTCGCGGGCGAGCTCGTCGACTCCCTCGCCGCGCGGCCGCCGCGCCCGCTGCTCGCGGACGCCGCGGCCCGCCTGGCCGAGCAGCCCTTCGCCGCACTGGGCGTTCCCGCCGCCTCCACCCCTCCAGGAAGGAGGAGCCCATGACCGCCGCACCCCCGCTCGCCGTCGTCGACGAGCGCTCCCGCTTCGCCGTCGTCGCCCTCGGCTGGCGCGACCCGGCCGGAGACGACGGGCCCGACCGCGCTGCCCGCCTCCGCTCGGCCGTTCCCCCCGGAGCGGTCTCGCTCGCGTGGACGGCGACGGCCGGGGCGCAGAGCCTCACCGCGGTGCTCCCTCCGGAGGGCGCCGCGGCCTGGACCGCCCTGACGCTCGAGCGCGCCCAGGGAGCCGGGGATCCGGTGCTCGCCGTGGTCGGGCCCGAACGCGCCGTCTGCGAGACGTCCCGGCCCGTCTCCGTGCCCGCCGCGGCTCCGCTGCCGAGCGCTCTGCACCAGTCCCGCGAGCAGGGCTACGAGAGCACGATCGTCACCGGCGCGGACCCGTCCGGCGAGGTCGGCCACGCCGCGACATTCCTGGCGCTGTGCCGCCTCACCGCGGGGGCCGAACCGCTCGTCCCCGCCGCACTGCGCTCCGCCGGCGGCGATGCGGTCGCCCAGGTCGCGCGGGGCCTGCGCTCGAGCCGCCCCTCCCTCACCTGGCAGGTCGTCTCCCCGGCCGGCCAGGGCATCCCGACCCTCGAGACCGTGCTGCGCACCGTCCTCGACGGCCGCGCCGCGCACGGGGAGGGAGCACGCGCCGCGCACGCGTTCGCGCGGGCGAACCTCCTCCGCGCCTGGCGGTCGCCCGAGACGCTCGCGCGCACCCTGGTGGAGTACGAGGTGATGGGCTGGGGCGGCGCCCTGGTGCTCGATCCGGAGCCGGCGCTCGCCGCGGTCGACGAGAGTGCGCTCGAGCGGGCGGTCGCGGGGCTCGTGCGGCCCGTCGCCGACGTGGTCGGCTGGGGCTGAATCCGGCGGGCTCGATCAGCTCCGGCCGGGACGCGTCCCCAGGTCGACGAGCCCGTGCTCGATCGCCGAGACCAGGATCTGCACCCGGTCGCGCACGCCCAGCTTCTCCATCACCTTCACGAACCGCGCCTTCACGGTCGACTCGGTGACGAACAGCTCCTGCGCCATCTCGCGGTTGCTCATCCCGCGGGCGAGCAGGCGGATCACCTCGAGCTCCTTCTCGGTGAGCGCCTCGAGCAGATCGGGGTCCGGCACCGTCTCCGCCGGCACCGACTCCTCGAGCCCCTTCACCACGTGGCGCGTGACCTCGGCGGAGAGCACGGACTCGCCCGCGAGCACCGCGTGCACCGCCGCGATGATCTCCCGCGGCTTCGTGTCCTTGACCAGGTAGCCGGAGGCGCCCGCGCGGAGCAGGTCGACGACGTAGCGGTCCGTGGTGAACGTGCTGAGCCCGAGGATCGCGATGCCCGGGTGCTCGGCGTGGATCCGCTCGGTCGCAGCGACGCCGTTCATGACCGGCATCTGCATGTCCATCAGGATCAGGTCGGGCTGGAGCGTCGCCGCCTGCTGCACCGCGATCCTCCCGTCGGAGGCCTCGCCCACCACCTCGATCGCCGGGTCCTGCGAGAGGTAGTCGCGGAGGATCTCGCGGGTCATCGATTCGTCGTCCACCAGCAGCACGCGGGTCATCGCTCTCGTCCTTCGTCGGTCGCCCCCGCGACGAGCGCACCGGACGCCCGGCCCTCGAGGGGGATGGTCATGGTCGTGGTCCAGCGGCCGCCGCGGGCTCCCGCGTCCAGCCGCCCGCCGAAGACGGCGCAGCGGGCCGACATCGCCTCGATCCCGAGGTGCGAGGAGACGATCGGAGCCGCGGAGGCGATCGCGTTGGAGGAGCTCAGCTGCACCTCGCCCCCCGACACCTCGAGCCGGAGCTGCACCTCACCGGCGGTGTCGCCGTGCTTGAGCACGTTCGTGCCCAGCTCCCGGACCGTGCGCCGCAGCACCTGGCGGAGGCTCGCGGGCACCTGCGCCACGGAGCCCGCCACGTCGAGGCGGACCCGGAAGCCCGCGCGCTCGATCGCGTCGGCGACGTTCCGCACGTCGTGGACGAAGCCGACAGCGGTGGTCGTGGCGCCCGAGACCTCCGGGGTCCCGAGCAGGTCGGAGTCGCCGCGGGCGGGAGCGCCTGCCTCGTCCTCGTCCTGGAGGAGCGTCACGAGGCTTCGCAGATCCTGCAGCGCCTGCTGCGCCGCGTCGCCGATGCTCTCGAGGATGCGCTCGGTCTTGGCCGGGTCCTCGACCGAGGTCGCGCGGCGGGCCTGCATGGCGATGATGGTGACCTCGTGCGCGACGATGTCGTGCAGCTCGTGCGCGAGCCGGGTCCGCTCCTCGTTGCGGATCCGCGCCTGCTCCTCCTGGATGCGGTCGGCCCGGCGCTCGCTCCGCTCGCTGCGGCCCCGGAAGGCGTTCAGGCCCAGCCCGGCGGTGCCGCCGAAGAGGACGAACGCGCCCAGGACGTAGACGGCCGTGCCCATGGCGCGGTCGACGAGCAGCACCGCGGGCAGGAGGACGAGGGTGCCGAGCACGAAGACGAGCCCCGCGCGCCAGGGGAGGAGGAAGGTGACGAAGCCGACCACCACGATGGTCGGGAAGATCAGCGCCGCGAGCAGCAGCGGCGGGGCGCCGAGCATCAGGACGACGGCGTAGACGAGGTAGAGCGAGACCGCCGCGGGGATCGCGCCGGCGAGCAGCGCCAGGAGCGGCAGGTAGGGGAGCGCCAGCTCGATCCAGCCGCGGACCGACGTGAGGTCGACGCTGCCGCCCATCAGGTCGATGACGACGAGGAGCGTGAAGGAGCCGAGGAGGAGGGACCGGGTGATCCAGCCGCCGGGCAGCGTCCGCACGTCGTTCGTCCACCGCGTCGTCCCCACCACGGGACCAGGGTACCGAAGCCTTCTCCGAGCCCCGTCGGCCTTCCGTACAAGGGCGGACTGGTCTTTCGTACAGGAGCGGTGCGACGGGGCGTCGCCATGCTGGTGGAGCGGTCGAGCCGATCGCACCCCTCGATCACAGGAGAACGACCATGGCCCCGATCCTCGCCGCCGCCGCACTCGCCCTCGGAGCCGTCCTCGCTCCCGCCGCTGCTCCTGCCGCCGCTCCCGTGCAGGCCGCCTCGTCCGCCGGCGTGCAGACGGTCGCCGCCTCCTACGAGCTGCCGAAGGTGCAGAAGCCGGGCGGCATGGAGTCGATCCAGGACCGCGGCGCCCTCTGCAACCTCTTCGGGATGTGCTGAGCGCAGCTCTCGGACCGGGTCAGCCCTTCAGCGGGTCGTTGCCCCAGTTCATCAGGGAGTAGCGCCACTTCGTCTCGGTGACATCGCCCGAGGGACGCTGCTTCGCGTGCCGGTGCACGTAGCCGACGACCTTCGTCATGTGGGCGTAGTCGTCGTCGCTCAGGTCGGCCTGCTTCGTGCCGAGCAGGTCGACGATGCGGCGCCCGCTCTCGTGGCCGACGGACTCGCCGCCGCCCTCCGGCTTCTGGCCGACCTCCTTCGACTCGTCGGTGCCGAGCCACTCCTCGAGCTCCTTCGCGGTCATGTTCACGGCGTCGTGGAACTCGTCGCGGGTCGTCCGCTTCTCGTCGTCGGTGGGCATCGCGGGGCTCCTCGGGTCGGTCGGTCCGGGTCGGTCGGTGACCTCCAGCGGAGCGTGTCGGAGGGGGAGAGGTCAAGCCCCGTGCGCGGTTCCAGGGCGCGCGTAGCGTCGGAGGAGTCCGCACCAGCCGACCACCGCCGACGTCCGCCGCCGGCAGAGAAGAGGCCCACATGCCCTCCCGCAACACCCTCGTCCGCAGTCTCCACGACCTCGGAGCCGCCGCCTGGTTCGGCGGCTCGCTCATGGGCGCCGTCGGCCTGAACGGCGCCGCGTCCACCTCGTCCGACCCGGCGGAGCGCCTCCGCCTCTCCTCGAACGGCTGGGCCCGCTGGACCCCTGTGCAGCTCGCCGCGATCGCCGCCCACGGCGTCGGCGGCATCGGACTCGTCCTCGCCAACAAGACCCGCCTGGCCAACCAGCAGGAGAGCCGCACGAACACCGTCGTCAAGACCGTCGTGACCGGGCTCGCCGGTGCCGCCTCGGTGATCGCCGCGGTCGCCGGAGCGACGCAGGCCAAGCACGCCGACGAGGGCGCCCCCGGCGTGACCGAGGCGTCGGAGCACAACTCACAGGAGCTGACCACGGCCCTCCGCGTGCAGAAGGTCACCCAGTGGGCCATCCCCGTGCTGACCGCCGTCATCATCGTCCTCGGCGCCCAGCAGGGCGAGCAGCAGCGCCCCGTGAAGGGCCTCTTCGAGACCACGGCGCGGATGTTCCGCAAGTAGTCCCCGCGCTCGCGCGCAGACCGTCGGCTGAGAGTGCCCGCCGTCCCCCGAGGGTGGAGGGCGGCTGCTCTCGGCCGACGTTCTGCGTGCGGGGTCCGGCTAGCGGCGCGAGGGCCGGCGGCGGACGGTCAGCGCGAGGGCTCCCGCTTGCGAACACGTCGCCTGGTCGGCGTCGGAGCCCTCGGTCCCCTTTTCGACCGTCTCCGGGAACACGCGCCCACCGATCGCTGCCTCTCGATCAGGCGCTACGCTCCGGCATCCCGCTGCTCCTTCTCGGACGTCAGAGCGTCGATCCCGTTCTCGTGCCCGACACAGCTGGCGACCGTGTCCGGATCGATGCCCAGCGCGTAGCGGACCTCTTGTCCGGCGCTCTGCTGTTCAGTCGTGGCCTCAGGGAACGTCGAGTAATAGGCGTCACTGAAATCGGCCGAGTTGGCCATCGTGTTGAGAGTGGACATCTCGGCGATGTAGGAGCCGCGGATCGTCGCGATCTGCTCGGAGACATCGCTCGGCCAGTGGTAGTACGAGTCGTCCAGGAGCGTGAGTGTCCGTCTTGTCAGATCGAGCCGAGCAGACGCAGCGGCGTGCACGCCGGAAGGGTCCGGGTCGCCACCGTTCAGAAGCTCGTCCTCGCCGGATGAGAAGGCGTCGCTCAGATTCTTGATCGCGATGTTGTTGGGGCAGACGAGGTCGAGATAACGGGACGCCGCTTGTGCGGTGTCGAGCTCGACGAACGCAGGTGTCGCGGGCGCCGCAGGTGCAGGGGTCGTCGACTCGGCCGGAGCTGCTGCGGGCGCGGAAGCCGTGCAGGCAGTCAGGAGGAGCATTGCCGCACTGAGAGCTGCAGGGAAAAGGGCTTTACGCACGGCGGCTACTCCGGGGTCGCCGAGCAGAGCGCCGACGCGAAGGCCCCGGTGCTGGTCTGCTCGGCGATGACCTCGCCGTCGAGGGTGATTCGGCAGCTGATCTCGCCTTCGTCATCGCTGCCGTTCGAGGCGGTCAGCGTGAAGCTCTGGAAGGTGAAGTCGCCTCCGGTCTGGACTTGCAGCTCCTTCGTGAAGGGGAGCGCCTGACCGGTGGCCTGCTCGGAGCCGGAGGTTCCTCCGTCGTAGGTCGACCAAGTGATGGAGGCCGCGGTAGCCGAGCCGGTGACCTCATAGACGAGCGTCCGCGGCACGGCAGCGGCCTCGGAGCTCTCGGCCTGCGCGGTGGCGATCGCGTTCGAGACGCCGCTCGCGAATCCGGCCGTGTAGACGATGGCGAGAATGATCGAGAGGACAAGCGCGATCACGTTGAGGACGGTGCCGGCGATGGCCGTGCCGCGAGAGCGGCCCTTGAGGAAGAGGCCGATGATGCCGAGGACGAGTCCGATGAAGGCGAGGAAGCCCGAGGCGTAGTTGACGATCGGGATAAGGGCGCCGATGAGCGCGAGGATTCCGATGATGAGGGAGGCGAGGCCCAGCCCGTTGCCGGTCTTCTTCGGAGCGGAGGGGGCGGAGCCGGGGAATACGGCGGGGTTGAACTCGGTCATCTGCGGAGTATGTCAGAGGCTGACAGGCTGCTGAGAATCCAGAGAGCGGTATTGCTTAGAAATGCCGTCCCGCCTGTGTTGACCCGGCTATCTCTACATAGATAGCCTCAATCCCGTGCAGCCACTCCCTCGCCTCACGCCCGCCACGGCGGACGTCCTCCGGACCCTCCTCGATGCCGACGGCCCGACCTGGGGCATGGTCGTGATCAAGGCCACCGGGCGACCGGCGGGCAGCGTCTACCCGATCCTGGAGCGGCTCGAGGGAGCGGGCTGGGTGGTCTCGGAGTGGGAGGCCGCGAGCGAGCGGAGCGGCCCGCGTCGCCGGCTCTACGAGCTGACCACGGAGGGCGCCCCGGCAGCCCGGGCCGCCGTCGAGCGGATGAGGTCGACCGCGCGGACGGCGCCGCGAGCGGCGGAGGCGACCGCGTGAGCGCGCTCCTGCGGCTCCTGTCGCTGCTGCTGCCCCCGCTCGCCCGCGAGCGCTACCTCGAGGAGTGGCGGGCCGACCTGGCCGGGGCCGCCGAGCTGGGACTGCCCCGGCGCGGCGTCGTCCTCGGAGCGCTCGCCCTGCTGGTGAGCGTCGACCGCGACCTGCCCGCGCACACCGGCGAGGCGCGGGGCACGCTCCCGCGCCGCCTCGCCCGCCGAGGACTCGCGCTCTTCGCCGCGGCGGCGCTGATGCTGAGCGGCATCGCGCTGACCGGCGGCGGGATCGTCCCCGAGCCGGGTGCCGCCTCCGACACCGCCCTTGCGGCCGTCGGCGCCGTGCAGACCGCGGTGCTCGTCGCCGCCGTCGCGGTCGCGGTCCTCGGCGCGGTCCACCTCCTCGGCGCCGCGGCGTCGGCCCGCACGGTGCTCGCGCGGATCTCCCTGGTCGCCGCCGTCGTCGGCCCGGTGCTCACCGCGGCCGGCCTCCTCCTCCCCGGACCCCTCGCCCTCGTCGGCCTGCCCGTCTCCCTCGCCGGACTCGTCTGCGGGGCGATCGTCCTCGGCGGCTCGAGGACCATCGCCCTCGCACCGCGGACGGCGACCCGCGCTCAGCGCCTCCCCGTCGCCCTCGCGGGCCTCGCGCTCGTGGCGGGCGTCACGGTGGTGGGCGCCGTCGACCTGCTGGTCTGGAATCCGCAGGCGAAGGTCCCCGGCGTGGCCCTGGCGGAGATCTACGCGACCATGTCCGAGCGCGACGGCTTCGAGTTCGGCTCCCACGCGATCTGGGTCACCGGGTGGGCCGCCTTCTGGACGGCCGCCGCGATCGTCGTGACGGCCGGCGCCCTCGTCGGCCGGAGGTCGCCGCTCACTCCGCGGCGGATCGCTGTGCTCATGCTCGCCCTGGTCGCCGGCGCCGTCGTCTTCCGCTTCTTCGCAGGGTTCGGCTTCGGGATGTCGGTCGCCGACACCTTCGTCACCTCCGGCGGCGACGGCTCCCTGGTCTCGGCGATCCTGCCGCCGCTCGGACAGCTCGCGCTCGCCGGCGCCGCGATCGCGGTGGGCTGGGCGCCCCGGGTCGCCCGACCGGCGGCGGCCTCCGCGGCCTGACAGTGCTCGTGCCGGCGGAGACTTTCGCCCGGCCGGCTCGGGATCCGCGAGAACGGGACTGCCTGCCGACGTACTTCCCTTCGTGGTGAACACGAACGGCCCGTTCCGGCGCGGCCGAGCGGCCGCCGGCCTACTCCAGTCGCCGCAGGAAGCGGGCCGGCTGGTCGAGGAAGCCGCGCCAGGTCCGCACCAGGTCGAGGTCGTCGTAGCGGCAGGGGCGCAGGCCCGTCTCGTCGAGCTCGTAGAGGTCGGCTCCGGGGAGGGCCGCGAGGATCGGCGAGTGCGTGGAGAGGACGACCTGCGAGCCGCCGGCGACCAGGTCGCGCAGCTGCCCGATCAGGGCGAGGCAGCCCGACACCGAGAGGGCCGACTCCGGCTCGTCGAGGAGCCACAGCCCGCTGATCCGGGAGCGGTTCGCCACGATGTCGAGGAACGACTCGCCGTGGCTCCGCTCGTGGTATCCGCCGTCGATCCCCACCTCCTCCAGGTAGCTGAAGAAGCCGTGCATCGTCTCGGCGCGGAGGAAGAAGCCGCGCTTGGACGCCCCGGCCCCGCGGACCAGCTGGAGGTGCTCGGCCAGGTCCGACTCCGAGGCGCGGGAGGAGTGCATCGCACCCGTGGATCCGCCCTCCGCGTTCAGCCCGTAGGCGAGGGCGACCGCCTCGAGCAGCGTCGACTTGCCCGAGCCGTTCTCGCCGGTGATCACCGTCACCTGGCCGAGATCCCAGCCCTCGGCCAGCACCTGCCGCACGGGCGCGAGCGTCGCGGGCCACCGCGCGAGGTCGGCGGGGTGCTCGGGTCGGGCCTGCACGCGGCGCACCGGGAGGGTCGAGAACACCCGGTCAGTCAAGCAGGTCGACGCTCCAGCCGGCCTCGGCCAGCGCGCGGGCCGTGTCGGCGCGGGGCGAGTAGGGGAGTTCGTCGGCGCCGACCACGCGGTAGTCGGTGTCGCCGGGGCCGACCCAGAGGACGGAGTCGGACGGGCCGGCCCGGTGCAGGGCGGCGCGGACGGCGTCGGCCGGCTCCGCGATCTCGAGCACCTCGCAGCGCTCGACGCGGCGGGCGCCGTCGACCAGGGCGCGGCGGATCCGCGCGGGGTCCTCGAAGCGCGGGTGGTGGTCGGTGACGATCACCAGGTCGGCGCGCTCGGCAGCGGCCCGGCCCATCGGCGCGCGCTTGCTCGGGTCGCGGTCGCCGTCGGCGCCGAGGAGGACGAGCACGCGGCCGGGCGTCACCTCGCGGAGGGCGTCGACGGTGCGCGCGACCGAGTCGGGGGTGTGCGAGAAGTCGAGGAAGACCCGCGGCCCGTCGGCGCCGGACACGAGCAGCGTCCGCCCGGGCACGGTGACGTCGATCCCGGAGCCGACCGCCGCGGCCACCCAGTCGCGCGCGTGGCCCGCCTCGATCAGCATCACCAGCGCGAGGGCCGCGTTCGAGGCCATGTGGCGGCCGAGGAGCGGGACGGTGGTGGTCGTCGACCAGCCGTCGCGGGCGGTGAGCCGGAAGCGGGTGCGGTCGACCGCGGTCTCGAGCACGTCGATCCGCCAGTCGGCTCCGTCCCCGGCCGAGAGCGTGACGACCGGGACGGAGGCCTCGCGGGCGACCCGGCGCCCCGCCTCGGTGTCGACGACCACGACGCCGCGGCGGCTCCGCTCGGGCGTGAACAGGCGCTGCTTGGCGCGGAGGTACTCGTCCAGGTCGCCGAAGTCGTCGAGGTGGTCGTGGCTGAGGTTGGTGAACCCGGCGACGTCGAGCACGATCCCCTCCATCCGGGAGCGCACGAGCGCCTGGGCGCTGACCTCGATCGCCGCCGCCTCGACGCCGTCCTCCGCCATCCGGGCGAGGAGCGCGTGCAGCTCGGAGGCCTCGGGCGTGGTGAGGCGGCTGGCGACCACGTGGTCGGCGCTGCGGCGCTCGGCGGTGGAGCTCAGCCCCGAGACGACGCCCAGCTGCCGGAGCACCGCGTCGAGGAGGTGCACGGTGCTGGTCTTGCCGTTGGTGCCGGTCACGCCGAGGAGCACCGGTCCGCTCCTCGTGCCGTACACCTGCGCGGCGACCGGGCCGAGGGCGGTGCGGGGGTCGTCGCTGAGGAGGACGGGCAGTCCGGATGCGCGGGCCTCGTCGAGCCCGCCCGCGTCGGTGAGCACGGCGACCGCTCCTGCCGCCGCCGCGTCGGCCGCGAACCGGGCGCCGTGGCTCCTCCTCCCGGGGAGCGCGGCGAAGAGGGCGCCGGGGCCCGCCTCGGTGTGCGCGACGGTCACCGCGGTGATGCGGACGTCGGAGCCGTCGCCGTGGAGGCGGAGCCGATCGCTCGCGAGGTCGGCGAGCGCGACGCCGGCGGCGTGGAGCGGTTCGAGGAGCCGGAACACCGGCATGCGGGCCTCCTGCGGGGCGGGCGGGGCGGCGTCGCCGAGGGCCCGCGGGCGCCGCCGGGCGACCGGAGGGGGAGGGCCGAGAGGCCCATGCCTCAGCCTGCGCGCCGCTCCCCCCGATCGGGGAGGCCCTTGCCACCGCCCGCGCGGGCCGCTACCCGCCTCCGCCTACTGCCGCGAGAACGCCTCCTGGTACAGCGCCGCGAGCTCGGGGGAGCTCTCACCGCTGAGGCCGCAGGTCAGGATCGTGTCGCCGTCGGCCGCGACCAGGTAGTCGACCCCGGTCTCGAACACGATCGGGGCCCCGTCCACCGCCGTCTCCCTGCCCTGGGTGACCGTGACGCCGTCGCCGACCTCGCCCGCGTAGCGCTCGAGCACGTGCAGGGTGACGGTGCTCCCGTCGATCGAGCGGACCTCGGCCCGGAACGCGAGCTGAGCGGGGGCCAGCGCGGCGGCCGTCACCGGCGAGCACGCGGCCATCGGCCCGCCCGTGCTCGGCAGGATCAGCGTCGAGGTGCTGCCCCCGCCCACGCCGAGCGCGAAGGGCAGCAGGAGGGAGGCGGCGGCCCCGGCGCTCAGCGCGCCGACTCCCACGATCAGCCAGGGGGAGCGGCGGCGGGAGTGCACCGTCCGCGTGCCCTCGCCCGTCGCGGCGGCGATCTGCTCGGCGAGCTCGTCGCGGTCGAGCGCGGGGAGGCTCCGCGCGGGGTCGACCGTGCGGAGGAGGCGGCGGACGTCCTCGTCGTCGGTTCCGGTCATCGGAGTCCCCCTTCGGGCGCGTGCGGGTCGGTGGAGTCGTAGAGCTCGGCGAAGCGGCGCCGCGCGCGATGGAGGCGGATCGAGACGGCGTTCGCCGTGACTCCGAGGACCGCGGCGATCCCGCGGACGTCGAGCTCCTCCCACGCCCAGAGGCGCAGCAGCTCGGCGTCCTGCTCGCGCATCCGGGCGAGCACGAGGCGCACGGTCTCCTCCGCGCCCGACGCCTCGCCCTCGTCGATCTGCACCTGGGGCGGATCGACGACCGCGATCCGCTGGGCGAGCATGACCTGGCGGCGCTGCATCCGCCGGGCGTTCTGCAGCTGGAGCCGGGCGACGCCGATCGCCCACGGCACCGGGTCGTCCTCGGGCACGTCGGCGCTGCGGCGCCAGAGCACCGAGAGCGTCGCGGCGAGCACGTCGTCGGCGGTGGCGGAGTCGGTGCGCCGCCAGAGGTAGCGGCGGACGGGATCGGCGACCGCGGCGGCGACCGCGGCGAACCGGTCGGGACCCGCGAGGGGAGCTGGCATGTGCCTCATGCTCCCTCCTGTCCGGGATCGGCGCACATCTTTCACCGGCGCGCCGGGCGGGACTCCGCGCTCTCCCAGCAGCGCGGGAGCGCGGGTCGGCGCTCAACGCCGCGAGGCGCCGACGAACTCCAGCCAGCCGGCCACGAACGGCTCGATGTCGTCCACCTCGTCCAGCGCGAGAGCGTCCAGATCGACTCCGCGGCACTCCAGCGTGAGGACGTGCCCGCGCACCCAGGCGGCCGCGCGCACGGCCCCGGCTCCCTCCCAGACCTCGAAGGGCTCCGGAGCCCCGTCGACCGGGATCTCCGCGATCCGCGTGGGGGCGGGCAGCGCCTCCGGCTGCACGAACGAGACGGGCGCCTCCTCCCGGCAGCAGAGCAGCGCGACGTCGTGCCGCGGATCGCCGAGGGTCGTGCGGATCTCGACGGAGGGCCCCGGCCCGCCCGGGACCGCCTCGTCGGCGAGGAACGAGAGCCCCCGGGGGCCACCCGTCAGCGTCCACTCCGCCAGCAGCCGCGGACCGCTCCAGCCCGAGACCGCCCAGAGCGGGAGGTCGCCGAACGACCCGCGGATCCGCGCGACCCGCTCGGCGAGGTGCGCGGAGAACTCCTCCTCGCCGAGACGCCGCGCTCCGTCCATGGCCCGATCGTAGGTCGGGTGCCGCGGCACGGCCAGACCCCTCGCTACTGTGAACGTCGACCCCCGCCTCCCTTCCCCGCCGAGGAGCCCCATGCCCATCTGGACCCTGCACGGAGACGGCCGCACCGTCGAGCCCGGCGCCGTCGTCGCCCCCGGCGAGCGGCTCGCCTGGCCGGCCACGATCGCCATCGGCATCCAGCACGTCGTCGCCATGTTCGGTGCGACGTTCCTCGTGCCCGTGCTCACCGGGTTCCCGGTCGCCACGACCCTGCTCTTCTCCGGAGTCGGGACGCTGCTGTTCCTCCTGATCACGCGCAACCGGCTCCCCAGCTACCTCGGCTCGAGCTTCGCGTTCATCGCGCCCGTCACGGCCGCGACCACCGTCGGAGGGACGGGGTCGGCGCTCGCCGGAGTCGTCGCCGTGGGCCTCCTCCTGGCTGCCGTCGGCGTCCTCGTGCAGGTCGTCGGCCTGGGCTGGATCGACAGGCTGATGCCCCCGGTCGTCGCCGGCGCGATCGTCGCCCTGATCGGGTTCAACCTGGCTCCGACCGCGTACCTCAGCTTCAAGCAGGCGCCGATCACCGGGACGATCACGCTCGCCGCGATCATCCTGTCGAGCGTGTTCCTCCGCGGCTTCCTCGGCCGCGTCTCGATCTTCCTCGGCGTGGTCATCGGCTACGTCGTCGCCCTGCTGCGGAACGAGATCGACTACTCCGCGGTCGGTGCGGCCGACTGGTTCGGGCTGCCGCCGTTCACCTTCCCCGACTTCGCCTCCGGATCCACGTGGTCGGGCATCGCGATGTTCCTGCCGGTCGTGCTCGTCCTCATCGCCGAGAACGTCGGACACGTCCGAGGCGTCGCGACGATGACCGACGCCTCCGCCAACGCCAGCACCGGCCGGGCCCTGATCGCGGACGGTGTGGCGACCACCCTCTCCGGCGCCTTCGGCGGCTCCGGCACCACGACCTACGGCGAGAACATCGGAGTGATGGCGGCCACGCGCGTGTACTCGACGGCCGCCTACTGGGTCGCCGGCGTCACCGCGATCCTGCTCAGCCTCTCGCCCAAGGTCGGCGCCGTCTTCAACTCGATCCCGGCCGGAGTCCTGGGCGGCGCCACCACCGCGCTCTACGGCCTGATCGGCGTGATCGGCATCAAGATCTGGATCGACAACCGCGTCGACTTCTCGCGCCCGGTCAACCAGTACACCGCCGCGGTCTCCCTCGTGATCGCGATCGCCGGCTTCTCGTTCTCCTCCGGCGGCTTCGAGCTCGGCGGCATCGTCCTCGGCGCCGGCGCCGCCCTCGTGATCTACCACCTGGGCAACGCCATCGCCCGCTGGCGCCGCACCGGCGCCGACGACGGCGGCCCCCTCCCCGCCATCGGCCAGCTCGGCGGGGACCCGCAGGACCGCTGACCACGGCCTGCTCCGTCCTGCCGCTCCGAGACGCCGCCGTGCCGTCCGGACGCCGCCCTTCCGCGGCCGTCCCAGCGCGCACGGCAGGGGCTCGGCGCCGGCCGGAGCCGTCTCGGCACGCACGTCGGAGCACCGCCCTCGCTTACCACGTTCGGGGCAGTCCGCAACCCGGTGCGCTCCCAGGCGGCTCCCGCCTAACGTCGAGCGTGACGACCGCAGCAGCGGAACGCCGCACACCGAGTGAGACAGCAAGGAGCACCACCGTGCCGCAGATCATCGAGACCGTCGACGTCAACGTCCCCGTGTCCGTCGCCTACAACCAGTGGACCCAGTTCGAGGAGTTCCCGCGCTTCCTCGACGAGGTCGAGTCGATCCAGCAGGTCACCGACACCCTCACCGTCTGGAAGGTGAAGGTCGGCCCCGTCGAGCGCGAGTTCGAGGCGAACATCACCGAGCAGCACCCCGACGAGCGCGTCGCGTGGAACAGCACCGGCGGCGAGACCGACCACGCGGGCGTCGTCACCTTCCACAAGCTCTCCGACACCGAGACCCGCGTCACCGTGCAGCTCGACTGGGAGCCGAAGGGCTTCCTCGAGACGCTCGGCTCGCTCGTCGGCGCCGGCAGCCACGCTGTGAAGAAGGACCTGAACAACTTCAAGGAGTACATCGAGAAGCAGGGCACCCCCGACGGTGCCTGGCGCGGCGACGTCGAGGCCTGAGCCGTGACCGACGCAGCCACCTCGTCCGAGGGCGAGAAGAAGGCGAACGGTCTCGGCGACGACGAGACCATCCCGCACTCCGAGGACGGGCTGGCGGTGGGGGTCTCCGGAGACTCGCACTTCAACCCCGAGGAGGACGCTCCCGAGGAGCCCTCCGAGAGCTGACGTTCTCCTCCGGGGAGCCCGACCGCTCTCCTCCGCGAGATGCCACTTGTGCACATGACACGCCGCGAGGCGTGCGCACAGGTGGCATCTCGCGGTTGAAGGCTCAGCGCCAGGCCCGGGTGTACTGCGGGGGCACCGGCAGGTCCGCGCCGAGCTCGTGCGCCATCCGCACCGGAGCGTTCGGGTCGCGCAGCAGCTCGCGGGCGAGCAGCACGACGTCGGCATCGCCGTTCGCGACCACGCCCTCCGCCTGCTCCGCCGTGGTGATGAGTCCCACGGCGCCGACCAGCGCACCGGTCGCCTTCCGCAGGTCGCGCGCGAACGGCACCTGGTAGAGCGGCGCCACCGGGATGCTGGCGTGCACGAGTCCGCCGGTCGACACGTCGAAGAGGTCCACGCCCTCGGCGCGCGCCCACTCCGAGACGGTGATCGTCTCCTCCAGCGTCCAGCCGCCCTCGGCCCAGTCGGTCGCGGAGAAGCGGACCAGCAGCACGAGCTCCCCGATCTCGGCGCGGACCGCGCGGACGACCTCGAGCAGCAGGCGCGCCCGGTTCTCGAGCGAGCCGCCGTAGGAGTCCTCGCGGGTGTTCGAGAGCGGCGACAGGAACTGATGGAGCAGGTACCCGTGCGCGGCGTGCAGCTCGATCACGTCGAAGCCGGCGTCCGCGGCGCGGCGGGCGGAGGCGCGGAACGCCTCGACGAGGCCGGGCAGCTCCTCCGCGGCCAGCTCGCGCGGCTCCGCGTAGCCCTCGAACGCGACGGCCGAGGGAGCGACGGTCGGCCAGCCGCCGTCCTCCAGCGGCACGGATCCGCGTCCGCTCCACTCGCGGTAGGTCGACGCCTTCCGGCCCGCGTGGGCGAGCTGCACGCCCGCGAGCGCGCCCTGTCCGTGCACGAAATCGACGATCGGAGCCCAGGCGTCGCGCTGCTCGTCGTTCCACAGCCCCGTGTCCCAGGGGCTGATCCGCCCCTCGGGGACGACGGCGGTGGCCTCCGCGATGACGACGCCCGATCCGCCGCGCGCGAGCCCGCCGAGGTGCACGAGGTGCCACGAGGTGGGCACACCGTCCTGCGCCTCCACCGAGTACTGGCACATCGGTGCCGCCCAGAGGCGGTTGCGCGCGGTCCTCGAGCGGAGCGTCAGCGGCTGGAACAAGGCGGTGTCGGTCATGTCTCTCCTGTCGTGCTTCTCCGCGGAACGCCGCTTCGGTACGCGATACGCCGGTGAGGGCGTACGGCGGCGGCATCTCGCGGAGGGGGTCACGTGCTCCAACCGGGAGAAGAGCCCGGCTATGCCCGGATCAGCGCGGCCAGGTCGCCCCGGGCGCGTCCTGCCAGACGGTGCTCGGCGGAGCGAGCGACTCCAGCTCCTCGAACAACGCGTCGGGGATCTCGAGCGCGTCGTCGGCCACGAAGGAGTCGTAGTGCTCGGCGGAGGTGGCGCCGACGACCGTCGTCGTCACGCGGGGGTCGCGCGTCGAGAACTGCAGCGCGGCGGCGGCGAGCGGCACGCCCGCCCGGTCGCAGGCCGCTCCCATCGCCGCGACGGCGTCGACGATCTCGCGCGGCGCCGGCTGGTAGGCGTAGGAGGCGACCGGCTCCGGCCAGCGTGCGAGGGCGCCTCCGCCGTAGACCGCCGCGTTGACGACGATCACGCCGCGGTCGACGGACGCGTCGATCAGCTCCTCGGAGGAGCGGTCGACGAGCGTGAAGCGGTTGTGGGTGATCACGGCGTCGAACAGGCCGGTGTCGACGTAGTGGCGCAGCATCGGCGCGGGTCCGCCCGAGATCCCGATCGAGAGGGCGACGCCCGCCTCCTTCATCGCGACGAGCGCGCGGACCGGGCCGTCCTCGGCGAAGGCCTCGTCGTACGAGATGCGCTCCGGGTCGTGCAGGTAGAGCAGGGGGAGGACGTCCATACCGAGGCGCTCGCGGCTCTCGTCGAGGCTGCGGCGCATCCGCTCGGCCGAGTAGCTGCCGGTGCTCGGGTCGCGGTCGAGCTTGGTGACCACGGTGATCCCCTCGGGGACGCCGCCGCGGGCCAGCAGGGCCTCGCCGATCAGGCGCTCGCTGTGGCCGCCGGCGTACTCGTTGGACGTGTCGACGACGGAGACGGCGCGGGTGGCGGCGTCGGAGTCGAGGACGCGCTCGAGGGCCGGCACCCGGTCGAGGTCGGCGACGCGCTCGGGGCGCCAGGAGGTGCCGAGGGTCAGCCGGGTGACGGTGGCGCCGGACGGGCCGAAGGGCCGGAGGCGGGAGGACTGCGGAGTCATCCGCTCAGCCTGGCAGCGCCGGGGTCCTCCCCGCATCCCGCGGCGGATGAACGGTCAGTGGACGAGAGGGCTCTGCCCGACGACGCCGAAGCCCAGGAGCGTCGTCGCGAGCGTCCCGGCGGAGAGGTGGGCGATCCGGAAGACGGTGTCGGTGCGGCGCGGCCGCCTCCGAGGTCGACGCGGTGTCGTGCTCGACGGGATCCCTCCGCGGGGCCTTCCTCGGGGCGCGATGACCGGCGGCGGACCGGCGCGAGGCCGCCCTGACGGCCGGACGCGGGCCGGTGGTGCGGCCTAGGCTCGGCGCGTGACCGTCGATACCGCCGCCGCCGACTCCTCCGCCCGCTCCGCCGTGCTCGACGCTCTCGCCACTCCGGCGCTGGTGCTCGACGAGGCGGTACTCGACCGCGACATCGCCGCCGTCGCCGCGGCTTCCCGCGAGCGGGGCCTGGCGCTCCGCCCCCACGCGAAGACGCACAAGTCGCTCGAGATCGCCCGGCGCCAGCTCGCCGCGGGGGCCGTCGGCCTCACCGTCGCGACCGTCTCGGAGGCCGAGGTCTTCGCCGCGGGAGGGATCCGCGACCTCTTCATCGCCTACCCGCTCTGGGTCGACGCCGAGCGCGCCGGGCGGCTCCGCCACGTCCTCGCGAGCGCCCGTGTGCGGGTCGGCGTCGACTCGGCGGAGTCGGCCGAGCGCCTGGCCGCGGCCCTGCCCGAGCGCGAGGGGCTCGAGGTCGTCGTCGAGATCGACTCCGGCCACCACCGCAGCGGCGTGCTCCCCGCCGAGGCCGGCGCGATCGCCGCGGCCGCCGTCTCGGCCGGGCTCGACGTCGCCGGCGTCTTCACCTTCCCCGGCCACAGCTACGCGGCCGGAAACGGAGCGGCGGCCGCCCGCGACGAGGCGCGCGCGCTCGCCGAGGCGGTCGCGTCGCTCGCGGCGTCCGGAGTCGAGGCCCGCGTGGTCAGCGGAGGCTCGACCCCCTCGGCCGCGTTCGCCGACTCCTCGGTGCTCACGGAGCTGCGCCCCGGGGTCTCGGCCCTCGGCGACGCCCAGCAGTGGGAGATCGGCACGATGACGCCCGAGGACATCGCCGTCACCGTCCTCGCCACGATCGTGTCCCGCCGCGGCGACCACCTGATCGCCGACGCGGGCAGCAAGGTGCTCTCCTCCGATCGTGGCGCGGCCTCGAGCGGCTTCGGCCGCCTCCCGGAGCACCCGGAGGCGCGCATCCCGGTGCTCTCGGAGCACCATGCGACGATCACCGGTGTCGACCTGCCCGTGGGGACGCGGGTGCGGATCGCGCCGAACCACGTCTGCGTCGCGGTGAACCTGGCCGACGAGTACCGCGTCCTCCTCCGCGACGGCGGCGGCGCCGTCTGGCCCGTCGACGCCCGCGGGCGGAACAGCTAGGCGATCCGCGAGCGCGGGATCCGCAGGCCGAGCAGCGCGCTCGCCGCCAGCAGCACGAAGGCGGAGGCGAAGGCCGCGGTCGGCGATGCGGCGTCGGCGAGAGCGCCTGCGAGCAGCGGCCCGATCACGCCGCCCAGGTCGGACGCGGCCTGGAACACCGAGACCGGCTTGCCGCCGCGCTCGCCCGCGGCGTCACCGACCAGCGCACCCGGGGCCGTGCCCATGAAGGCGGCCGCCGCTCCGTAGACGCAGAGCAGCACGACGAGCAGCCACAGCTCCGAGACGAACGGCATCGCCAGCATCGCCACCGCCGCGACGGAGAATCCGCCGATCAGCGCCGGGCGCCGGCCGACCGTGTCGACGAAGCGGCCGGCGGGCGCTAGCGCGATCGTCTGCACCACCGCGGCGATCGCGAACGCGATGCCGGTCCAGGCGGGCTGCCCGCCGAGCCCCTCGACGACGAGCACGGGGACGAGCGTCGCGCGGACTCCCATCGCCGACCAGCCGAGGGCGAAGTTCGCCAGCACCGCGCTCTGGTACCGGCGGTCGCGGGCGACCTCGCGCAGCGGCTTCGTCCTCGCCGCGGCGGACGGTGCCGCGTCGCGCTCCGGCCGCTGCAGCAGGATCAGCCCGACGAGCCCCGCGATCGCGAGCGTGCCGGCGTAGAAGAAGAAGGGGGCGGTGAGCGAGATCGCCGTGAGCACGCCGCCCACCGCGGGGCCCGCCATGCCGCCGAGCAGGAAACCGCCCTGGTAGAAGCCGATCGAGCGGCCGCGCCGCTCCGGGCTCGCGGTGCGCAGGAGGAGCGTCATCGCCGCGACGGAGAACATCGCGGAGCCGATGCCGCCGACTCCGCGCAGCAGGAGGAGGTGCGGGTAGTCGGAGGCGAAGCCGACCAGCGCCGAGGAGAGCGCGACGATGCCGATGCCGATTGCGAGCACGACCCGCTCGCCGAACCGGTCGACGAGCGGCCCCACGAACGGATTCGCGACCAGCCGCATCAGCGCGAACGCCGAGACGACCGCGCCGACCGCCGTGTAGTCGACGCCGAAGCTGCGCACGTAGGTCGGCAGCACCGGCACGACGACGCCGAACCCCAGCATCACGAAGAAGGCGACGACCCCCAGCACGAGCACGTCCCGCGGCAGTCGCTCGCTGTCTCGGGAACGCCACGGGAATCGCACCTGTCGACGCTACCCCTTCTCGAGGGCCCGGCCCGCGCCTCGATGTGTCGAGTTCGCGCCGACCGTCCGACACCCTCTCCGCGATGGATACGGTCCCAGGACCCGGCGGATCTGCCGGCGAATGAGGAGACGTCATGAAGAGTCCTATGTGGTTCGGGTCCGGTCTCGCTGTCGTCGCGCTGGCGCTGACGTCGGTTCTCGTGGCGTAGGTGGCCTCGGCCGCTCCGATTCAGCCGAACAAGAACTGCGAGTACGAGTTTCAAGGGGGGTGCGTGAAGTGGTACACCGGCGTCTCGACCTGCGATCACATCGTCGAGACCAGTGCCCCGGAATATCGCGAGAAGGCCTGCGCGGTCTGGGTCACGACGGGGACGATGCACATCGAGCGATGAACGATGGTGGACCGCACGACCGCCTCATCGGCGGTACTCGTATCCGTGCTGCTCCTCGTGGGCTGCACCGAGCCGGGAGGCGATCAGGAGGCCGCTCCCTGTGTCCCGCTCGAGCGCACGTGGAACGACTACGCGCCGGAACTCGATCCCGTTCTGCGTCCACCGTTTCGCGAAGCCCTCGAGGGCTTCGACGAGAGCTCCTCGAACTCGATCGCGTCCGACGCTGCTCGTCTCGCCACGAGCAATCTGCTCTCCGCGATCTCCGGGGATCGACGAGCGAGCGAGTACTTCTGGAACGCCATGGACCTGATCGGCCGTGAGTGCGCCGAGGCGGGAGTCCCGCTGTCGTTCGACCACCACGGCGAGCAGCTGACGACGGGGAGCAGCGCCGACCACGGGCGCCCGCCCTGGGTCGTCGATCCGCCGCCTCAGTCGGAGAGCGGCACGATCGAGCCGACGATCCCGGAGTAGCTCACGTAGTAGAGGACGCCGTCGCGGTGGAGGACGCCGCGGCCGGGGTAGCTCTCGTCCGGTCCGTCGGGCCCGTCGAGGAAGCCCGGAGCCGCGGTGTCGTCGGCGGTGAACCCATCCGCGAGGAGCGCGGCGCTCCGATCCGGCCACTCCGCGTCCGGGACCGCCAGCTGCCCGACCACGACCGACACGTCGCCCTGGCCGCTCCACCGGCAGAGCACCCCGTCCTCGGCGATCTCCTGCACGACGGGGTAGTCGACGTCGTAGACCGTCGCCTCGGGCGAGAGGGCGAGGCCGTTCTCGGCGAGCGACGCCTCCTCCTCGGCCGTGAGCAGGTCCTCGCAGGGGAGCAGGGCGGTGGCCGGGGTCGCGGTGGGCAGCGGAGTCGCGCTGCCGGCGCTCGCGGTCGGCACGGCACTGCTCGGCGTCGGAGCGCTCGAGATCAGCGGTGGAGCTGTCGTCGGGGCCGTCCCCCCCTCGGCGCTTCCCGTGCAGCCGCTCAGCGCGAGCAGCCCCGCCGCGCAGGCGAGCAGCGCACCGGCGCCCCTCGCGGTCGTCGTCCGGATCATCGCGAGCCCCCTCGTCCGCGGCGGCCGCATCGCCGCCCCCTCGATCCTCTCCTCCGCCCTCGCCGGCTGTCCACCGCCCCCGGCCGGCGCAGAGGCGACTACCGCTTCGGCCCCGCGCCGATCGCCCAGACCCGCGGCGGCACGGTGCCGTTGACCGCGTGGTCGCCGACGATCCGCGCCTTGAACACCCACGGATTGTGGCTCGCTGCCGTGCGCGCGTTGCGCCAGTGCCGGTCGAGGTTCTTGCGGGTGCTCACCCCGGAGGCGCCCAGCGCGTCGAAGAGGTCGGAGGTCGCCCGGGTGGCCAGTTGCGTCAGGACGATCTGGGCCTGCGCCGTCTCGAGCTCGGCGAGGTCGTTCTGCCGCTCGTCCTCGAGCGGGTCGCCGTCGAGGGCCGCGTCGTGCGCCCGCTGCAGCGCGACCGCCGCGCGCTCCACGATCGCCGCTCCCGCGTAGGCGGCGGCCGAGACCTGCCCCACCACCTGCAGGATCTGCGGATCCGCCGCGAACGACTCGGCGTTCCCGTGCGAGAAGATCCGCGTCCGCGCTCGCACTTCGGCCGCGATCTCGCGCTCGGCCCCCGCGATCGAGCCCGCCAGCACGGCCAGCAGCACCGCCTGGTAGAACGCGGTCTGGTAGCGGAACCGGGTCTCGAAGTCGATCACGTCCTCGGCCGCGACCACCGCCTCCGTGAAGGTGCTCGTCCCCGAGCCGGTGGTGCGCTGGCCGAAGCCGTCCCAGTCGTCGGCGTGCTCGACGCCCGCCTGGCGAGCGTCGACGATCGCGATCACCTTCTGCCCGGTGTCGGTGCGCTGGGCGAAGGTGTCGATCCAGTCGGCGAAGACGCTGCCGGTGGAGTAGTACTTCGTGCCGGTCACCGTGAACCGCGTCGGGTCGCCCTCGACCGGAGCGACCTTCGTCTGCACGTCGCCGATCGCGACCGTGCCGACCTCGGTCCAGGCGTTGCCGCCGAGCTCGCCGTCGGTGAAGCGCCGGAGCCAGCGCTCGCGGGTCCCGTCGGTCGCGAGCAGCCGGTCCTCGACCAGGGCGAAGTGGCCGCGGAGCGCCTGGGGCAGGTTGGAGTCGGCGGCGGCCAGCTCCGTCAGCAGGCGGAACAGCTGGGGGAGGCTCGCGCCGGCCCCGCCGGACTCCAGCGGCACGCGCACCGCGCCGAACCCGGCGTCCGCCAGCGCTCGGATCTGCGCGACCGGCAGCTCGCGTGCGCTCTCCCGCGCCGCCGCTCCCGCCGCGATCTCGGCGAACAGCGGCCGGAACCGCCCCGCCAGCTCCTCGTAGTCCACCTCGGGCACGGCCCGCAGATCGGTCGCGGTCATCGTCGGCTCCTGTTCCGCTGCGCCCACCCCGGGCGGCTCGTGCTCGACGGTAGGGGAGGAGCCCGGTCCGCGGTCCGCCCGTGACGCCCGGTGTCCCTCCGTGACCTCCGGTGTCCCTCCGTGACGCCCGGATCGGGGAATGCCTCGCCCCCGGGGCTGTTGGCCCAGGGGATGTCCTCCACCACTCCCGTCCCCCCGTCCGACCCCCGCAGCGCCCTCGTCGTCGGTGCGACCGGCATCGGCGGCTCCGCCCTCGTCGACCTGCTCACCGAGCAGGGCTGGCCGGTGACCGCGCTCTCGCGCCGCCCGATCGACGCGCGCCCCGGCGTCACTCCGCTCGCCGCCGACCTGCGCTCCGCCGAGGACCTGGCCCGCGTGCTCGCCGACCAGCGCCCCACGCACATCTTCTTCACCGCCTGGTCGCGCCAGGCGACGGAGGAGGAGAACATCGCGGTCAACGGCGGCATGGTCCGCGACCTCCTCGCCGCGCTCGCGCACGCTCCCGTCGAGCACGTCGCGCTGGTGACCGGCCTCAAGCACTACCTGGGCCCGTTCGAGGCGTACGGGCAGGGCACGATGCCCGACACCCCGTTCCACGAGGAGGAGGAGCGCCTCGACGCCCCGAACTTCTACTACGCGCAGGAGGACGAGCTCTTCGCCGCGGCCGGGCGCGCCGGGTTCACCTGGTCGGTGCACCGCTCGCACACGGTCATCGGGCACGCCGTCGGCAACGCGATGAACATGGGGCTGACCCTCGCGGTCGCGGCGTCGATCCACCGTGCCGAGGGCACCCCGTTCGTGTTCCCCGGCTCGCTCACGCAGTGGAACGGACTCACCGACATGACCGACGCGACGATCCTCGCCGAGCAGATGCTCTGGGCGTCGACGTCGGCGGCGGGCCGCGACCAGGCCTTCAACGTGGTCAACGGCGACGTCTTCCGCTGGCGCTGGATGTGGACCCGGATCGCTGAGCACTTCGGCGTCGAGCCGGTCGGCCCGGGGGAGGAGCCGCAGCCGCTCGAGCAGCAGATGGCCGATGCCGAGCCCGTCTGGCGGCGTCTCGTCGACGAGCACGGGCTGATCGAGCCCGACCTCTCCCGCGTCGCCTCCTGGTGGCACACGGACGCCGACCTCGGCCGGAACCTCGAGGTCGTCACCGACATCGGCAAGTCCCGCCTCGCCGGCTTCACGGCGTTCCACCGGACGGTCGACTCGTTCAGGGCGCTCTTCGACCGCTACCGCGCGGAGCGCCTGATCCCCTAGCCCGTCGGCCCTCATCCGTCGCCGCTCCGTCGTCCGCCGGACACCCCGTCGACACCCCTCGTCTCCCCGCCGTGCCTAGCGTCACGGCATGGCGGCGAGCGGATGATCGAGCGGGTGGACCCGTTCCTGGGCACGGAGGCGACCGCGCTCGCGGAGCCGACGGGGCTCGCAGCGACGTGGTGGTCGCCGAAGCCGCAGATCGGGAACACGCACCCCGGAGCCACCTACCCCCTCGGCATGGTGTCCGCGTGCTCCTACTCCGGCGCCTATCCGACGGGCTACGGCCGCTACGACCTCGCGCTCGAGGGGGTCCCGCCGACGCTCCACGACGGCCTCGAGGCGAGCGGATTCACCCACTTCCAGCAGTCGGGCACCGGCGCGATCCGCAAGTACTACAACTACCTGCGGGTCACGCCGATGCTCGAGCCGCTCGACGAGCTCGGGCGCAGCTGGGCCCTCGAGGACGAGGTGGCGGAGCCCGGCTACTACGCGGCGACCCTCTCCTCCGGCGTGCGGGCCGAGCTCACCGTCGGGCCCGCCTCCGTGGTGCACCGCTACACCTTCCCCGAGCACCGCAGCGCCCGCGTGGTGGTCGACCTCTCCCTCGGGGGTCTGGCGATCCCGAGCGGAGCGACGGTGCCGCTGCGCGCGCAGCTGCATTCGATCTCGCCCGGCGTCGCGGCCGGCGAGGTCGTGATGGAGGGGGCGCCGCTCGCGGTGCACCTGGAGTGCGACGCCCTGCAGTGGCGGCAGATGCTCTGGTACGACCGCCGGCTGATGCCCGGCGGGACCCGGCTCGACTTCGACCACATCCGTCCCACCACGCTGCGCCCCTTCGGGCTGATGTGGGCGGGACCCAGCACGGCCGGGCAGACCGTCGAGCTCCGGATGGGCTTCTCGCTGCGGGGCACCGACCGCGCCCGCGAGAACCTGCATCGCGACGTCCCTCCTGCGGGCACCGGGTTCGACCAGCGCCGTGATCGCACCCGCAAGACGTGGCGGAAGCGCCTGCGCACGATCGCCGTCGACACCCCGTCCGCCGAGCGCGAGACGGTCTTCTCGACCGCGCTCTACCACTCGCTGATCAAGCCGTGCCTCGCTCCCTCCGAGAGCCCGTTCTGGCCGACGGACGGACCCTTCGTCTTCGACATCAGCACGATGTGGGACATCTACCGCACTCAGCTCCCGCTGCTCACGATGCTGCTGCCCGAGCGGGCGGTCGAGATCGCGGCTGCGCTCCTCACCATCTGCGAGGAGGAGGGCAACTTCCCGATCGGCTACCGGATGGCCAAGGGCAGCGACCGGTTCTCGCGCCAGGGCAGTGCCCTCGCGCACACCTTCCTCGCCGACCTCTGCCGGCTGGGGCTGCCCGGGGTCGACTGGGACGCCGCTCTCGTGCACATGAGCGAGGACCTCAAGCGGATGTACGGCGAGGAGTTCCTCGCCGCGGGGGAGGCTCACCCGATCAGCCACACGCTCGACCTGGCGCACGGCTACTGGTGCACAGCGGTCGTGGCCCGCCACGTCGGCGATCTCGAGCTCGCCGAGCAGCTCGAGGAGCGCGCCGCGCAGTGGGTGAACGCGTTCGACCTCCGCTCCGGCCTGCTCAAGGACTCGACGTACTACGAGGGCACCCGCCACAACTACTCGTTCCGCCTGCTGCACGACATGGCCGGGCGCATCACCCTCAGCGGAGGGGACGAGGGCTTCGTCGCCCAGCTGGACGAGTTCTTCGGCTACGGAGCCGAGCCGGTCGTCCAGCCCGGGCTGCGCCCCGAGCGGAGCGAGATGCTCGCGGGAGCCGAGCTCGGACGCTTCGAGGGGCTCAACAACGAGCCCGACATGGACTCGCCGTGGGCGTACCACTACGCGGGACGGCCCGACCGGACCGCCGAGATCGTGCACGGCGTGCTGCACCAGCGGTTCGGAGCGGGCCGGGGAGGCCTGCCGGGGAACGACGACTCCGGCGGCCTCAGCTCCTGGTACGTGTGGGCGAGCCTCGGGCTGTTCCCCGTCGCCGGGCAGGGCCTGGTGCTGGTCAACGCGCCGAGCTTCGCGCGCGCGTCGGTGGCGATCGGAGGGGCCGACCTCGAGATCCGGACCACCGGCTTCGTCGAGCCCGAGCCGGGTGGGCCGGTCCAGTACGTGCAGTCGGCCGAGTTCGACGGCGCGCCCCTCCTGACGAGCGTCCTGACCGCGGCCGCCCTCCATCTCGGCGGCGAGCTGCTCCTGCACCTCGGTCCGGAGCCCTCCGACTGGGGGACCCTGCCCGAGCACCGGCCGCCCTCGTGGCCGGCGCGCCGGCACTGACCCCCGCTCGCTGTCACCCCCGCCACCACCGACCCCGCGCGTCCGGCCTCCGCCGCCGCACCCGACCGACGACCCCTGAAGGAGACCCATGGACCAGAGCACGCACGCGAACACCGTGCAGAACAGACTCGTCATCGTCGTCCGCGCCGATCCGGTGATCTGCGGGCACTCCGTCGAAGCGCGCAATCTCGCCGAGACCGCCCGGGAGCGCGGGTTCGACGAGGTCCGGATCGTCACCTGGCCGATCGACCGGCTCGAGGCCGCGGGCCTCCCGCTCAAGCCGCTCGACGCCGTGCTGCCCTACAGCGACGGCATCGTCGTGGAGCGGCCGGGACCAGTGGGTGACTACAAGGTCCCGGACGGCCGCTGGCTGGCCGGGATGACCGGACGCCTGATCGAGCTGTTCACCGACGGCGTCCCGACCGTCTGCCTCTCGCTCTACCTGAGCCCGCACACGCTCGTCGTGGCCGACGCCCTCCGCGCCGCCTGGAGCACAGGCCTCCCCGTCGAGGTCACCACGATCGCCGAGGCCGTCGGCTCCGACGTCACCAACGTGGTTCGCCGGGCGGTGGAGGAGGGCCGGCTGGGCGCCGCCGCCCACATCCTCTCCTCCTACCTCTCGCAGGACCACTGCGTCGCGGTGTCGGAGTACACGCGCGACCTGATCATCGAGGAGGCGGAGCGCGTCGACGCCGCGCACGGGACGCGCTTCGCTCCGCAGTGCCGGGAGCGCATCGCCGTGTCCTACCCGGCGATCGACGCGGACGCCTACCTCGACCTCGACCCCGGCGTCGTCGAGGAGGTCGTGCGGGCCCGCGGACTCCGGACCGACGGCTACGTCCTCTTCCTCTCGCGCCTGACCGAGGCGAAGGGCGTGGAGGACCTCATCACGGGTTACGAGCGCAGTGCCGTCCACGAGCGCCACGAGCTCGTCATCGCGGGTCGCGGTCCGCAGGAGGCGGAGCTGCGCCGGATCGCGGCGGCGTCGCCGCTGGCGCACCGCATCCGCTTCCTCGACGACGTCGGCGACGCGGAGAAGCCCTTCCTGATGGCGGGCTGCGCGGCGTTCGTGCTCCCGAGCAAGCCGCGGCCCGAGTTCGTCGAGACCTTCGGCATCGCGCTGGCCGAGAAGATGCTCGCCGGGGGCGGGCCGATCATCACCACGCTGACCGGCGGCATCGGCGAGGCGATCGGCGAGCACGCCTTCGTGACCCCGGTCGACAGCCCGGACACGATCGCCGCGCTCCTCGATCACGCCGTCCTCGAGCTCAGCGCCGACGATCGCGCACGCCGAGCGGCGGCCGCCCGGGAGTACGCCCTGCAGTTCGATCGGCGGGTCGTGTTCGACCGCCTCTTCGCCCGCCTGGCGCGGCCCGCCGTGGCGACGGCGGCGCTCTAGCGGCGGGAGTCCGGAGAGGCCGTCGCTGCGGCACCCCTCGCGATGAGCACGTCCGGCGAGAGCTGGTGGCGCACGAAGCGGAGGGTGAAGCTGCGGCGGTCTCCTCCGGCGACCCGCTCGGCGAGGACGCGGATGCCGAGGACGGCGACGACGCGCCACTGCTCGGTCTCGTGGGCGACGACGGCGCAGAAGAGGTCGCCCGGGCGCACCTCGTCGACGGTGGTGGTGAGGCTGTTCGTTCCGTGGGTCATCTGGCCGCTCCTGGTTCCGGCGGACCTCGCGGACGGCGCTTCGGGTGCGCCGCGCAGCCGTCCGCCGGTCGCTCGAGAGGGGGGCCCGAGCGGCCGGCGGCCGGTCATGCGTGCGACAGCAGGGACGAGCCCGCCGGAACGACCCCGTGCCGCAGGAGCAGTGTAGGACTGCGACCCTGACCGTGGCGCGGAATGTCAACCACTTGCGAGCGCGCTCCCGGGGTTCTCAGTCCCGGAGACGACGGAACCCGCCTCCCGGGCGGGAAGGCGGGTCGTGTCGGTGTGCGGCGGCGGAGCCTGATCGGGAGCGGCTCCGGCGCGGAGGGTCAGGCGGCGGGCTCGGCGCGGCGCAGCGGGACGGCGGCGTTGCTCGTCGGCTCGGGCACGATGCGGAGGCCGGCGCCGCTGTTCGCGCGCTCCATGAGGGCCTCGACCCACTCCGGGTTGATCGTGGGCTGGCGGCTGCCCTTGAACTCGAACTGGATCGGGATGGTCGGGTGCATCCACACGCCGCGGCGGCCGGTGCCGGCCTGGGGGCTCGCGTCGAGGGTGAGCAGGAAGCGCTCGTCGCGGCGGAACTTGTTGATGATGACGATCTGGAGGTGGGCGAGGGCGCGGTCCTCGACCTCGATGGCGGCGGGGGGAGTGCCGTACAGGATGTTGCCCATGGTGTGCTCCGATCTGACGTGCGAGTGGCTGACGTCCGTCACTCTATATCGCTAGAAAGACTTCCTACTAGTTGAGCTAGCTACTTACGTCGCGGACTGCGTTTTCTGTCCATCGCCGCCGGTCGCCTCGATTCTCCGACGGACCCGGGGCGCGGCAGAAGTCCCTCGGAGTGAACTCTCGGGGACGCACGGCCACGGCCGCGTGGACGCGCGTCAGGCGCGGCGCTGCTCCAGCACGCCGTCGGCGTACTCGCCGATCGGCTCGCCCGCGAGCTCCTGGGCGGCGTCGACCGTCTCGGAGTCGGCCGGGCGCTCGACGATGTCGCGCATCGTCTGCAGGAAGCGGATGACGGTCCCGGCCTCGGAGGGGTTGAGCGTCTCGGCCGCCTCGAGCATGCGGCGGTGCATCTCGTCGAGCGTCTCGCGCACCTCGCGGTGGGAGGTGGGGGTGGCGACGATGCGGATGGCCCGGCGGTCGCTCGGGTGCGGCTCCCGGACCACGTGCCCGCTCTTGACCAGCCGGTCGATCAGCACGGTCGTGGAGGCGGAGGAGATGCCGAGGTAGGAGGCCAGGTCCTTCGGGCTGACGTGCACGCCCTTCTGCTGGCGGCGCATGAGGAACTGCACGGCCAGCAGGTCGTTCTCGCCCATGCCCATGGATCCGCGGGTCCGGCGGCGCATCGCGGCCTCCGCCGTCCGGAAGGCGCGCATTGCGGCGAGGACCTCCACCGCTCCGGGCTCGGTCGCCTCACCCGAGAACCAGAAGGCCCCGGGTCGCTTCAGCGTGACCTCATCCATGCCGAACAGTCTAGACAGTCTCGTAGCAAGAACATCTAGACAAGCCAACCTCCCCCGAGGTGCTTGCCCGAAAGGGCGGCGACCACTACGAAGGGACTACTAGTTAGACGAGCTAGTGACTCATTCGCGAAGGGAGCTGCCCGTGCTGGACGAACTCGACCGCCTGCAGCTGCTCCCCTCCGACGTCGTGGATCCGCTGGTCGGATCCACCCTGGCCGGTCGCTACCTCGTGCTCGAGCGGGTGGGGGAGGGTGGCAGCGCTGTCGTCTACCGCGCCCGCGACCTCCGCCTCGCCCGCCAGGTCGCGGTCAAGGTCCACCGCGACGTCCCGGACACCCCCAACGAGCGGGCGCGTCGCGAGCGCGAGATCCGCTTCCTGATCGACTCGCGCCATGCCTCCGTGGTGGACGTCCTCGACCAGGGCGAGATCCCCGGCGAGGAGGGCGACCTCGCGTTCCTCGTCCTCGAGTACTTCGACCGCAGCGACCCGGCGGCCGACTGGTTCGCCTCCGGCGACCAGCGACTCATCGCGGAGGTCGGCGCCCAGGTGGCCGATGCTCTCGCGCACCTGCACGCGCAGGGCGTCCTCCACCGCGACGTGAAGCCCGAGAACGTCCTCGTCCGCTCGCGCGCCACCGCATCCGGCTTCTCCGCGCACGAGGCCAAGCTCAGCGACTTCGGGATCGCCCGCTCGGTCGACGACGCCCGGCTCACCCGCTCCGACGTGCTGGTGGGCACCGCCGCGTACCTCAGCCCCGAGAGCCTCGGCTCCGGCCCGGTCGGACCGGAGTCCGACGTCTACTCGCTCGGTCTGGTCCTCCTCGAGGCCGTCTCGGGCCGCAGGGCCTACACCGGCACGACGCTCGAGATCTCGATCCAGCGCCTCCACCACGCGCCCGTCGTCCCGGAGACGGTCCCGGCGGAGTGGCGCGAGCTGCTGACCGCGATGACCGCTCTCGATCCGGCCGACCGCCCCTCCGCCGAGGAGGTGGCACGCCGGCTCTGGGCGCGCCTGGCCGGCGGCCCCGCCGCAGCCCCCTCCCGCAGCGGAGTCACGGGCACGGTCGCCCTCGTCGCCGCGGGCCTGGTCGGCGCGGTGACGGCCCTCTCGCTCACCGGCTGGCTGGGCTGAGCGCCCCGAGCGGTCCTCGTCCGCTCAGGTTCCTCGTGAGCGTGCTCCCGTAGGCTCCGGGCGACCCTCGACCGACCCCGAGCCGCCTCGCCGCGGACCGAACGGAGCCGATCCCATGAGCCCGCGCCGCCTCTTCCGCCTGCTGTCGATCGTCGAGGCGGTGACCTGGACTCTCCTGATCGTGGGGATGCTGCTGAAGTACGCGGCCGGAGCCGGCGACTGGCCGGTGAGCGTCGCCGGGCCGATCCACGGGTTCGCGTTCCTCGCCTACGGAGCCGCGGCCCTGGTGCTCGCGGTGAACCAGCGGTGGTCGGCGGGCGCGACGGCGCTCGCGGTCGTCAGCGCGGTCGTGCCCTATGCGACGGTCCCGCTGGAGCGCGGCTTCGAGCGCCGCGGCCTGCTGGAGGGCCCGTGGCGGACGCACGCCACGGACGACCCGCGCGACCGGCGCGTGACGAGCCGGCTCCTCCGCTGGGCGCTCGCGCGGCCCGTGCTCGCCGGGGCGCTGGTCCTGGCTCTGGTCGCCGTCGTCTTCGCGGCGCTGCTGGTGGTCGGCCCGCCCGGGGGCGGCGAGGCCTGATCCCGCGCGCGGCGTGCCTCAGACGGGGCGCGTCTCCGCGTCGATGAGGATCTCGGCGGCGCGACGCGCGTGCAGGGCGGCCTCCGGGGTTCCGGCGATGGCCGCGGTGGTCTGGGCGCCCTCGGCGAGGATCGCGAGCTGCGCGGCGAGCTCGGCGCCGCCTCCCGCCTCCTCGGCGAGGGTCGCGAGGAAGCGCTGGAACGTCTCCTTGTGGTCGCGCGCCATCTCGGCGACCATCGGGTTCGACGAGCCGAGCTCCCCGAAGGCGTTGATGAAGCCGCAGCCGCGGAACGAGTCCTCGGAGAACCAGTCGAAGAGGAAGTCGTAGATCGCGAGCAGCTTGCCGCGAGGTCCGTCCGCCGCGGCGACCCGGGTGGTCACGCCGAGGGTCCACTGCTCGTGCCGGCCGTGCAGGACGGCGACCACCACCGACTCCTTGCTCGGGAACTCCGAGTAGAGGCGCTTCAGCGAGACGCCCGCGGCCGTGCGGAGCTCGTCCATCCCCACGGACTGGATGCCGCGCTCGTAGTAGAGCCGGTCGGCGGCCGCGAGGATCGCCTCGCGGGGAGGGCGCTCGTCGAGGATCGGGGACATCCCTCCATGGTAGGCGCTACCAGAACGGGCGTTCTCGGTCGGCTGCCGCGCTCTCCGCAGGGGGTCCGGGGATCGGACGCTGCTGCTAGCGTCGCGCTCGGGTGCGCAGGCGCCCGGGGACGGGAGGCGGACGCATGGTCGTCGCGATGCAGGCCGAGGGATTCGACGGGCCGGAGGCGCTGCGCGCCGTCGAGGTCGATCCGGGGGAGCCGACGCCCGGCAGGGTGCGGATCGCGGTGCGCGCCGCGGGCGTGAACCCGGCCGATGCGAAGCTCCTGCGCGGGATGTTCGGGCGCGGTCGGGTGCCGGTCCGGCCGGGCAGCGAGGTCTCCGGAGTCGTGACCGCGGTCGGAGTGGGGGCCGAGGGGCCGCTCGGCCAGATCCGCGTGGGCGACGAGGTCGTGGCGTTCCGGGTCTCCGGCGGCTACTCCGCCGAGCTGGTCGCGCCCGCGAGCGCGGTCCTGCCCAAGCCCGCCGGGCTCGGCTGGGCGGCGGCCGCGGGCCTGCTGCTGGCCGGGACGACCGCCGAGCACCTCGTCGAGGCCACCCGCGTCTCCTCCGGGGACACCGTCCTGGTGCACGGGGCGAGCGGAGCCGTCGGCTCGCTCGCGGTGCAGCTCGCGGTCGCCCGCGGAGCACGGGTGCTGGGCACCACGAGCGAGCGCGGCGAGGAGGTCGTCCGCCGCTTCGGCGCGGAGCCGGTCCGCTACGGCGCCGGGCTGGAGGAGCGCGTGCGCCTCCTGGCCCCCGGCGGCGTCGACGTCGCGCTGGACACGGCGGGCACCGACGAGGCGCTGGACGCCTCGGTGGCTCTGGTCGCCGACCGCTCGCGCATCGCCACCGTCGCCGGCTTCGAGCACGCCGCCCGCCTCGGCGGGATCCTGATGCTCGGCGGCGGACCGGGAGCCGATCCCGGCACCGCGCTCCGCGACGCCGCCCGGCCGGGCCTGCTCGACCGCGCCGGTCGCGGGGAGCTCGAGGTCGTGCTCGGGCCCTCCTTCCCGCTGACCGAGGCGGCCACCGCGCTCGCCCTCGTCGAGTCGGGCCGCGCGCGCGGCAAGACGGTCCTGCTCCCCTGAACGAGACGTCCTCCCTCGACCTGCCGGCCCTCGGGCCCTTCGACTCCGCCGGCGCCGCGAGCCTCCTCCGCAACCACGCCCTCCCCGGAGTGGAGCGGGTCTCGGCCGACGGCCGGCGCCTGGAGCGCCTGCTCGCCCTCGACGGGGCGCCGCGGCCGATCGCGCTCGAGGTGACGGAGACCGGGCTGCGGGTGGAGGCGGAGCCGGACGTGCTGACGCCGGCGGCCGCGGTCGTCCGTGCCTGGTTCGACCTCGACTCCGACGTCGTGGCGATCGGCGCCGAGCTCTCGCGGGACCCGCTGCTCGCCCGCTCCGTCGCGGCCCGACCGGGGCTGCGCGCGACGCAGTACCCGGAGGCGTTCGAGGCGGCGGTGATGGCGGTCCTCGGCCAGCAGGTGTCCGTCGCCGCGGCCCGGACCTTCGGCGGACGGACCGCCGCGGCCTTCGGCGCCCCGGGGGAGCGCGGTCTGCTGGCGTTCCCCGAACCCGCCGCCCTGCTCGCGCCGGAGTTCGAGGCGCTGCGCTCGGCGATCGGGATCACCAACGCCCGGGCGCGGACGGTCCGGGCCGTCGCCGAGGCCTTCGCCGCCGGACCCGTGCTCGACCGCGCGGGCGACCTGCCGGAGCAGCGGCGCGCGCTCCTCGCGATCCCGGGCATCGGGCCGTGGACGGCCGACTACCTCGCGCTCCGGTTCCTCGGCGATCCGGACGCCTTTCCCGCCGGCGACCTGGTGCTGCGGAAGGCGCTCGGCCGGGTGAGCACGGCGGAGGCGGAGGCGGCGTCGCAGGCATGGCGGCCGCACCGGGCGCACGCGGCGTTCCACCTGTGGGCGAGCACCGGGGCGGTCTGAGCGGACGGACGACCCGAGTCGAGAGGCCGCGCCCGGACCGGCGGCCGGGACCGGCCGCCGACGGATCAGGTCAGGTACTCGACGTCGTCGTACAGGATCGGCGCGTCCTCGGCGTCCGGATCCTCGACCGGGACGTCCTCGTGCTCGAGGATGACCGCGACGCCCGGGGAGACCAGCACGCAGACCTCGCGCTCGCCGGCGACCGTGAAGCTCACCATGTCGCCGCGGTTGCGCACGGCCTCGACCAGGCGCTTCTCGAGCTCCTCGGTGTCGAGGGAGACGGCGAGGAGGAAGCGGCGGCCGTCGATGCTGAGCGTGGTGCGCCGCATCGTCGCCTCGGGCTCGGGAGGCGTGCCGCGTCCGCCGCGGCCCGGCGTGACCGCCTTGACCCGCAGCGACGAGGCGTGCATCCGGATGACGGCGTTCACGAGCCCGCCTCCGGGCGCGACTCGTGGTGGCGGCGGCCGCCGGAGCGGCGGTCCTCCTTCATCTCGGACTCGAAGAGGTGGCGGCGTCCGCCTGCGAGCTCGTCGCGCGCGGCGCGCTCCTGCTCCCGGAACGCGGCGTAGTAGGTGTCGTCGTAGTCCTCGACGATCTGGAAGGTCCAGCGCCCCTCGATGACGTTGCGGCCGACGAGCTCGGCCTCGATCCGCTCGGCGGTCGCGGCGTGGCCGGCCTCGCGCAGCGCGTCGACGGCCTCGCCCAGAGCGAGGTCGGCCGCGCCGGTGAGCCGGTGGAAGCCGTAGAGCAGACCGCGGGCGTGCTCGACCGTCTCGAGCGCCTCCGAGAGCTTCCCGAGCGCCGCCACGGTGGCGTCGTCGAGACCCTCCGGGCGCAGGTGCGCGGAGTCGGGGTGGTCGTGTGAGCTGCTCATCCAGGTGAGCTTAGGCCGACCTAAATGCTCTGTGACCCCCTTGCGCCGCCGCCGGGAATGGTTCGTGCCCGGAGCGGCAGGGCGGTCAGGTGCACGTCGCGGAGCACTCCGTCGTCGGCGATGGCCGTCAGGAAGGTGCAGGCCGGCTGGCGCCTCCGATCCGTCGGGGAGCCCGGGTTGAGCAGGCGGAGACCCGCCGGGGAGATGGTGTCCCAGGGGATGTGGCTGTGCCCGAAGACGAGCACGTCGGCACCCGGATGGGCGGCGTCGGCGCGGGTCTCGCGGCCGGTCGCCGCTCCGGTCTCGTGCACCACGCGGACGTCGAGGCCGGCGACGCGGGCGCGCGCGACCTCGGGCAGGCGGGCGCGCAGCGGCTCCGGATCGTTGTTGCCCCACGCGGCCAGCAGGAGCGCCGCCCGCTCCTCCAGCGCGTCCAGCGTCGCCTCGTCGACCCAGTCGCCCGCGTGCACGACCAGGTCGGCCTCGTCGACCGCGCGCCACACCTCGTCCGGGAGGGCCTTCGCCCGCTTCGGGAGGTGCGTGTCGGCGAGCAGGAGGAGGCGGACCGGACCGTCGACCTCGGGTGGAGAGCCGTCGGGGCCGGGCTGGAGCAGGGGCATCAGCGGGCGGGGCCGGGCGTCGGCTCCACTCCGCCGTCGGCGCCGGGCTCGGTCGCGGTGCCGGAGCTGCGGAGGCGGGCGTCGAGCGCCTCGAGGTCGGCGGCGAACCAGAGGTGGTCGCCGCGGTTCGACTCGATGACGAAGGCCTGCAGCGCGCTCGACTCCGCCACCGGCCCGCTGACGTCGCCGAGGATCACCAGCCGCTTGCCGTACGAGACGAACTTCTGCACGAACTCGCCGGCGATGCCGGAGCGCAGGCGGAGGAACTCGGGGTCGAGCCGGCCGACGGGCACCACGATCGTCTCGACGTCGCCGCCGTAGGTCTCGCCGATCAGCGCGATCGCGTCGTCCGGGGTCGAGAGCGCGCCTCCGTCGTCGTCGACGAGCAGGAGGGGGACGCCCTGACGGGTCTCGGTTCTCATCGGGCCAGCCAATCACGTCGGCCGGGGAGAGGCGAGCAGTGCCGTCCGGGCCTCCGCTCGGATCGTCCATTCCTGGGCCGGCCGTGCTCGCGGGGACAGCCGATCGGGCGTCCGGACGGGCGGCCCGCACCGCCGCTACGAGCCCGGCAGCTCGACGCGGCGCTTGAAGCCCACGTGCGAGTCGACGAAGCCCAGGCGCAGGTAGAAGCGGTGGGCGTCGGTGCGGGCGGCGTCCGAGGTCAGCTGGACGAGCGGCGTGCGGAGCTCGATCGCAGCGATGTCCAGCACCCAGCGCATCAGGGCCGTGCCGATCCCGGCCGACCGCTCGGCGCTCGCCACCCGGACCGCTTCGACGAGCAGGCGGGAGCTGCCGCGGCGCGCCATCCCGGGGATCACGGTCAGCTGCAGCGTGCCCACCACGGCTCCGGTGCGGTCGATCGCGACCACGAGATCGTTGCCCGGGTCCTGCGCGATGCTCCGGAAGGCGGACTCGTAGGCGGCCCCGTCCTCCTCGGCGGCGACGTCTCCGCGCCCGGCGCTGATCGGGTCGTCGGAGAGGAGCCGGACGAGCGCGGGGAGGTCGTCGAGCACCGCGCGGCGGAGGAGGAGGCTCCTCTCCTCGGGGCCGGCGTCGCAGGGGAGGGTCAGGTCGGCGATCATGCCCTCATCCTCCCGCGGCCGCTCGCTGCTCCACCCCGCGAGCGGTGGTCGGAGGCGGGCAGGACGCGGCTGAGAGCGGCAGGGGGATCCTGGTGCCCGGTCCGCACGTCCACGCGCCGCGTGCCGCAGCCGGCGCAGCGGACGTACACGACGACGCCCTCGCTGGTCCGGTGGGCCGACTCGGTCGTCCAGCCGTGCTCGTGCGGATCGACGGCGGGGGCGAGCGGCTCGGAGGGGTGCGGGGAGGGTGTGGAGGTGCGCATGGGAGCCACTGTGCTGTCATGGTCTTATGCAGCTCAACCCTTACGGCGAGTACGCGGTCCTGCTCGCCGCCTCCCTCGCGAACGACTGGCCGTCCGACCGCGAGGGCATCGAGGCTCGAACGCGCGAATACGGCATGACGATGGCCTTCGAGTCCGGCCCGGACGACCACGCCCGGACGCGCGACGTGATCGACGAGTGGCTGGAAGTGGTCGACGCGCCGACTCCGAGCGACCGGGCGACGTCGCTGAACCGCCAGATGGCCGCGATCGCCGCGTATCCGCGCCTGACCGACCACGACGACGAGGGCTGGCACCTGCACTACCGCGACCAGGACCAGTCCCTGGCGCACGTCCTCCACGCCGTCATCGCGGTGGGCACGGCGCTGCACCTGACGACCCGGGGGATGAGCCGCCTCCTGCGGTGCGAGGCCGGTCGGGCGCCGGGCGACCACTGCCGGAACGTCGTCGTCGACGTGACGCGGAACGGCCGGCAGCGGTACTGCTCCGTCCGCTGCGCGAACCGGGCCGCGGTCCGGCGGCACCGCCTGCGGCACGCGGAGTGAGTCCGCGCGGCCCCGTCACTCCGCCGCGTCGCCGCCCGGCTTCATCGAGAACGGGGAGTAGTGGTAGCCGTCGAGGTCGTCGAACTGGCGCTGGTACATGAAGGGGTAGTCGTCGGTGTCGCCGATCCGGCCTCCCGCGGCGGCGGCCCGCTCGACGAGCTCGTCGACGGCCGCGCGGCTGTCGAGGTCGAACGAGACGGTCACCTTCGAGGGGGTGCCGGGGGCGCCGATCAGCTCCTCGGTGGCGCCGACGCTCTCGTACATGGCGCGGCTCGCCAGCATGACGGACGTGTCGGGACCGATCGCGAAGCAGGAGACGTCCTCGCGGGACATCTCGGTGTTCAGGGTCCAGCCGAGCGCGGTGTAGAAGGCGGTGGCGCGCTCGACGTCGTCGACCGGGCAGGTGATGAAGAGGCTCATGCGCTCACCCTCGCCATCCGCGGGCGGGCCGTCAAGAGCTCCGCGAGGGAACTCCGGACGGCCCGCCGGGACTCAGCGGAACGACCGCAGCCGCAGGCTGTTCAGCACGACGAAGACGCTCGAGAACGCCATCGCGGCGCCGGCCACGAGCGGCCCCAGGAGTCCGGCCACCGCGAGCGGGATCGCGGCCACGTTGTAGGCGAAGGCCCAGAAGAGGTTGCCCCGGATGACCGCGAGGGTGCGGCGCCCGAGGCGCAGGGCGTCGGGCACCCGGCCGAGGTCGTCGCCGACGAGGGTGATGTCGCTCGCCTCGATCGCCGCGTCCGATCCGGCGCCCATCGCGATCCCCACGTCCGCGGCGGCCAGCGCGGCGGCGTCGTTCACACCGTCGCCGACGAAGGCGACGTGGCGGCCCTCCGCACGGAGGCGCTCGATCACGGCGAGCTTCTCCTCCGGCAGCACCTCGGCGACGACCTCGTCGATGCCGGCGGCCGAGGCGACGGCCTGCGCCGCCCGCGGGTTGTCGCCGGTCAGCACCATCACCCGCAGGCCCCGCTCGCGCAGGGCGCGGACGGTGCGGGACGCCTCCGGCCTCGGCTCGTCGCGGAGGACCGCGAAGCCGCGCAGCGCCCCCTCCCAGCCGACGCCGACGACGGTGCCGCCCTCGGCGGTCGCTCGCTCGGCGCGCTCGGCGAGACCGCCCGGCGCGAAGCCCCACTGCTCCTCCAGCCAGCGCAGCCGGCCGGCGACGACCAGGCGGCCCTCGACCCGGGCGCGCACGCCGAACCCGGCGCTGGAGCGGAATCCGGTCGCCTCGGGGACGTCGAGGTGCGCGGCCCCGGCCACGATCGCTGCGGCGAGCGGATGCTCCGACCCGCGCTCGACGGCGGCGAGCATCCGCAGGCTCTCGTCGTCGCTGGACTCGACGACCTGGAAGGCGCCGGTGGTGAGCGTGCCGGTCTTGTCGAGCACGACCGTGTCGATCCGGCGCCCGGCCTCGAGCACCTCCGGCCCGCGGAGGAGGATCCCGAGCTGGGAGCCGCGGCCGGTGCCGACGAGGACGGCGGTCGGGGTGGCCAGGCCCAGCGCGCACGGGCAGGCGACGACGAGGACGGCGACGGCGGGAGAGACGGCGGCGGCGAGGTCGGCGCCGGCGATCAGCCAGCCGGCGAGGGTGGCCAGGGCGAGCACCACCACGACCGGCACGAAGACGGAGGAGACGCTGTCGGCGAGCCGCTGGACGCGCGCCTTGCCGGCCTGCGCGTCCGAGACGAGGCGGCCCATCCGCGCGAGCGTGGTCTCGGAGCCGACGCGGTCGACGCGGACGGTGAGCAAGCCGTGCGCGTTGAGCACTCCGCCGGTCACGGTCGAGCCCGGGCCGACCTCGACCGGCACGCTCTCGCCGGTGAGCATGCTCGCGTCGATCGCGCTCGAGCCCTCGAGCACGGTGCCGTCGGCGGCGACGGTCTCGCCGGGGCGCACGCGGAGGAGGTCGCCGACGGCGAGCGAGGACGCGGGCACGCGCTCCTCCTGCCCGTCGGCGGCGACGCGCACGGCGTCCTTCGCGCCGAGGCGGAGGAGCGCCCGGAGCGCCGCACCGGCGTCGCGCTTCGACCGCGCCTCCAGGTAGCGGCCGGCCAGCACGAGGACGGGGACGGCGGCGGCGACCTCGAGGTAGATCTCGTCGTGGCCGGAGCGGCTGCCCAGCAGCTCGAACGGCATGCTCATGCCGGGCCGCCCGGCGTCGCCGAGGAACAGAGCCCAGACCGACCAGGCGAAGGAGGCGCTGACACCGAGGCTGATCAGGGTGTCCATGGTGGTGGAGCCGTGCCGCAGCGCCCGCCAGGCGTTGCGGTGGAAGGGGAGCGCGCCCCAGACCGCGACCGGTGAGGCGAGGGCGAGGCACAGCCACTGCCAGTTCGCGAACTGCAGCGGCGGGATCATCGAGAGCAAGACCACCGGCACGGCGAGCAGGGCGGAGACGCGGAGCCGGGTGCGCAGGGCGCGCCGCTCGCGGTCGTCGTCGCTCTGCTCCTCCTGCTCCTCCGCGGGAGCCGCCTCGCCGGTGGAGGGGACCGTCGCGCTGTAGCCCGCGGCCTCGACGGCGGCGATCGCGTCGGCCGGAGTCGTGCCGGGCGGGAGGGTCAGCGTCGCGCGCTCGAGGGCGAGGTTGACGGTCGCGTGGACGCCGGGGAGCGCGTCGAGGCGCTTCTCGACCCGCGCGACGCAGGAGGCGCAGGTCATCCCTCCGATGGCGAGCTCGAGCGGGGTGCCGGTGGTCTCGGCCACGTCAGCTCAGGGGAGCGAGGCGGTAGCCCGCGTCGGCGACGGCGGCGGCGATCTCCTCGCGGCCGAGCGGCCGGGAGGAGCCGACCGTGACGGTCGAGACCCCGTCGGGGGCGAGGGACACGTCGACCGCCGAGACCTCGGGGTAGGCGGCGAGCTCCTCGGTGACGCTGCGGACGCAGTGCTCGCAGGTCATGCCCGCGACGCCGAAGCTCTGCACGGACGCGGCCGACAGGGAGCCCTGCGCCGCGTGGCCGGCGTCGGAGCGGCCGGCGTCGCCGTGGCCGCCGCACGCGCAGGCGCCGCCTCCGCCGCAGCCGCAGCCTCCCGTCGATCCGCTCGCGGTCAGGCCGAGGTCGATCCTGGTGCTCATGGGTCCTCCTGTGTCGTGCATCCGGTCCGATCCGGTCGATCGGCCCGGTGGGCGTCCGGTCGGCACGCCGGTCGCGGCATACCCCCGGGGGGTACTCCATGGTAAGCCCGCCGAGCCCTCTCGGCAAGGCGGGAGGGCGGAGGAGGGATGATCTCAGGGGCGGCTCGGAGCCGCGCGAGGAGGGAGGGGCGCATGGATCCCGCATCGACGCCGTACTGGGGCGAGCCCCCGCCGCGCACGCCGCCGGCGGTCCCGCTGCCCCCGCGCACGCGGTTCGAGCCGACCGCGCTGCTCGCCGCGCCCCTGCCCGCCCCGGCCGCCGTCCGGGCCCGGGTCCGTCAGGCCGCCCCGGAGCGGCAGCGCCGGCTGGCGGCGCTCGCCGCCGTCACCGAGGGGTTCGCCGTCCTGCGCACTCCCGAGCTCGCCCGGGCGCTGCGCCGGATCGCGGCACCCGCCTCCGCCGCTCCGGCCGCCGCCGCCGCGGTGCTGGCCGTCGGCCGCGACGGACTCGAGCTCGCCGCCGAGCGCGCAGACGCCCTGCGCATCGCCGAGTGGGATCGGATCGTGTCGGTGGGCGTCGGCACCTCGCCCTCGGGTGCCCACCGGGTCCGCGCGCTGGTCCTGGCGGTCCTCGCCCCGCCGCCCGCCTCCGCCGTCCTGCGTGCGGCGAGGCGGCGCCCGCGCACCGTCCTCGTGCCCCTGGTCGTCGCCGCCCCGGCCGCCCTCGGCTGGCGCGTGGCCGACGACCGCACGTTCCTCCTCGCTCTCGACCGCCTCCAGCGCGCCCTCGAGGAGCGTGACCGGTGAAGGCGCGGTTCCGCTTCGCCCTCGCGGCCGTCGCCGTGCTCGGCCTGGGCCTGGCGCTGCGGTTCGTGCTCACGGGGCTGCTCGCCGACCTCGCCGGCGGAGTGGCCTACGTCGTGCTGGTGGCGCTGCTGATCGCGGTGCTCCTGCCGCGCATCCCGGGCGTGACGGCTGCCGGGATCGCGCTGGCCTGGTCGATCGCGATGGAGCAGCTGCAGGCGATCGGAGTCGCGGCGCGCCTGGTCGAGCTGTGGGCGCCGCTCCGCCTCGTCGTCGGCACCACCTTCTCCTGGCTCGACATCGCGGCCTACGTCCTCGGCACGGTCGTCGCCGCGGCCGTGCACCTCGCCGTCGCCCCGCGCGAGCAGTCCGCCTGACGGGAGTCCGCGCCCGGCGTCTCCTGTTCGCCCGCCGGCCGGGCTGCCGCGGGGCGTCCCGGCGTCCGCCGAGGCGCCGGCCTCGCCCACCGGACCGCCGAGGTGTTCGTGCGCTCCCCGAGGCGCCGCCGTCCCCGCGGTGCCTCGCCGGCGGACGCGGTGTCTCGCCGCAGGAGCGACGCCGACCGGAGGAGCGACGCCGGCCGCCGGAGCGGCGCGGTCCCTCCGCCCCCGCGCCCCTGATTAGGGTGAAGCCATGAGCGAGCCGGCACTCCCCGAGACGACGGCCCCGCGGGCCTCGGCCCCGCACGACCACCGCCGCGACCGGCGCATCCCCGAGCCCGTCGACCGGTTCGCCACCGGCGAGGAGTACCCCGAGTACCGCGTCGACCTGGAGCGGATCCGCTTCTCGCCCTACTTCGCCCGCCTCTCCGCGGTGACCCAGGTCATCTCGCCCTCGGGCGTCGGCCAGGTCGTGCACAACCGGCTCACGCACTCGATCAAGGTCACCGCGGTCGCCCGCGCGATCGCGATGCAGCTGACCACCACCGATCCCGCCCAGCGCGAGCTGGTCGAGCGGCTCGGCGGCTGCGACCCGGTGGTCGTGCAGGCCGCGGCCAGCGCGCACGACCTCGGCCACCCTCCGTTCGGCCACCTCGGCGAGCAGGCGCTCGACCGCCTCGCGCGCGAGCGGCTGGGGCTCGCGGAGGGCTTCGAGGGCAACGCGCAGTCGTTCCGGATCCTCTCCGAGCTCGACGTCTGCGAGACGGTGGAGGTGGGGCTGAACCTCACCGCCGCCTCCCGAGCCGCCGTGCTCAAGTACCCGTGGGGGCGGACGGTCCACCGCCCCGGCATCGACTCCGCCGACCCGACCGAGCTGCCCCGCGGCTCGACCGCCAGCCGGTGGGAGACCGCACCGCCGAAGTTCTCGGCGTACACGCTCGACCTCGACGACCTGCTCGACGCCCGCTCCGGCTTCGCCGCGATCGCCCCCTGGCAGCAGACCCTCGAGTGCTCGGTGATGGACGTCGCCGACGACATCGCCTACTCGCTGCACGACCTCGACGACTTCTACCGCGCGGGAGTGCTGCAGCAGGCGGCCGTCGCCGTGGAGTTCCGCGCCTTCCTCCGCGAGCAGAACGCGCTCGCCGCCCTCGACGCCGAGGAGCTGTGGGCGCGCGCCCCCGGGCACTCGCTCGAGATGCTCCGCCGGAGGCTCGTGGCCCGTGACCCGTGGATCGCGAGCGACGAGCACTTCCGCGCCTCCGTGGAGCGGGTGTCGACCGAGCTGGTCGAGGGGCTCCTCGCGCTCCCCTTCGACGGATCGACGCGCACCGAGCGCGCGATCGAGGCCTTCGTCTCCTCCTGGATCGGCCGCCTGCAGCGCTCCGTGGTGGTGCTCGCCGAGCCGAACGTCCGCTCGGGCCACCTCTCCCTCCTCCCCGACGCCTGGCACGACGTGGCCGTGCTGAAGTTCGTGCACACCCGCTTCGTGATCGACCGGCCGGACTTCGCCACCTACCAGCGCGGCCAGTCGCAGGTGCTCGAGACGCTGGTGACCCACCTCGACGCCTGGCTGGAGGATCCGCGCGACGGCTCGCGGGCTCCGCAGAAGCTGCTCGACCTGATCGAGCTCGCGACCGACGGCTACTTCCGCCTGCGCGCCGACCACCCCGACTGGCTCCCGGCGGACGAGCGCGGCCGGCCGACCTCCGACCCGGCCGCGCTGCAGCGGCTCGGCCGGGGGCGCGGTGTGGTCGACTACGTCGCGACCCTGACCGACGAGCAGGCGATGGCGCTCGCCGCCCGCCTCCGCGGCGATCGCGAGCCGTGGGCGATGGGGACCTGACGCCCCGGCGGGTGGGTTGACACCGCGCGTCGCGTGTGGCCTCGGCGGCTCCTCGCCCGTCGTTCCGGGGGAGGAGCCCCCGCCCGGCCGCCGAGGACGCGTTCCGCGACCGCCCAGCGGGCGTCCAGGAAGCGCAGCCTGAACGACAGCGTAAAATCACGGAGGCACATGCCAGGATCGACAACTCGACAGGGAGTTCCGTTGGACGGAAACGCAACGACCACGCACCGCAACGTCGCATTGCTGTCCGTCGCGACCACGCTGGCTCCGCGCGTGACCACCTCGGCCGAGATCGAGGCGCGGCTCGCTCCGGCGCTCAAGCGCCTGCGGCTCCCCACCGGGCTCCTCCAGCGCGTCGCCGGAGTGCACGAGCGCCGCAACTGGGGCTCCGAGCAGGGCTTCGACGGAGCGGCGATCGACGCGGGCAAGCGCGCTCTCGCCGAGGCCGGCGTCCGCGCCGACCAGATCGGCCTGATCATCAACACGTCGGTGACCCGCAAGCACCTCGAGCCCTCGGTCGCCGTGCGCCTGCACCACGGGCTCGGCCTGCCCTCGTCGGCCATCAACTTCGACATCGCGAACGCGTGCCTCGGCTTCGTCAACGGCATGACCCTCGCCGCGCAGCTGATCGACTCCGGCCAGATCCGCTACGCGCTCATCATCGACGGCGAGGACGCCGACGAGATCCAGGTCAACACCATCGAGCGCCTGAGCCGCGAGGGCGTCAAGCGCAAGGACTTCATGAGCGAGTTCGCGAGCCTGACTCTCGGCTCCGGCGCCGCGGCGGCCGTCCTCGGCCCGGCCGACGAGCACCCCAAGGGCCACCGCATCCTCGGCGGCATCACCCGCGCGGCCACGCAGTTCAACGAGCTCTGCGTCGGCAGCGTCGACGGCATGTTCACGGACGCGAAGGCGCTGCTCAAGGGCGGCATGGAGCTCGTCCTCTCGGCGTGGAAGGAGGCCACCCGCGACTGGAACTGGAGCGGGATGGACCGCTACATCACGCACCAGGTGTCGGACGTGCACACCGACGCCCTGGTGAAGGCGGTCGGCATCGACCGCAGCCGCGTCCCCACGACCTACCCCACCCTCGGCAACGTCGGCCCGGCGTCGATCCCCATCACCCTGGCCCAGGAGGCCGAGACCCTGCAGCCGGGCAACCGGGTGCTGCTCATCGGAGTGGGCTCGGGCATCAACACCGCGATGCTCGAGATCGCCTGGTGAGCGCGCCCCACCCGGCCGAGCGGATCCGCGGAGCGCTCGGCTCCACGGCCGCGGCGCAGCTGCCCCCGGCCGGGCTCGACGGGCTCGATCCCGCGTGGTCGCGCCTCGTCGACGCTCCGGACGCCCAGGGCGTGCCGCGCCGCTGGCACCTGCTCGACACGGGTGAGGCCCTCGGCACGGAGCCCGTCGGCACCGTCCTCTGCGTGCACGGCAACCCCACCTGGTCCTACCTCTGGCGCCGGCTCGCGGCCGCCACGCTCGAGTCCGCCCGCCGGGGAGGCCCCGCCTGGCGGGTGGTCGCTGTCGACCAGCTCGAGATGGGCTTCTCCGAGCGGACCGGCACCCTGCACACGCTCGCCGACCGCGTGCGCGAGCTCTCCAGCCTCACTGACGTGCTCGGCCTCGACGACGTGGTCACCCTCGGCCACGACTGGGGCGGAGTCGTCTCGCTGGGCTGGGCGGTCGACCACCCGGAGCAGCTGCGCGCCACGATGCTCCTGAACACCGCGATCCACCAGAGCGCCGACGAGCCGATCCCGGCCCCGCTCCGGCTCGCGCTCGCCTCGGGCGTGCTCGGCGCCTCGACGGTCGGCACGCCGGCCTTCCTCGAGACGACCCTCGCGCTGGGGCACCCGGCGCTGCCCTCCGCGGTGAAGGAGGGGTACCGCGCGCCCTACCGGTCCGCGTCGCGCCGCGGCGGAGTGGGCGGCTTCGTCGCCGACATCCCGGTCGACTCCGCGCACCCGAGCGAGCCGGAGCTGCAGCGCATCGCCGAGGGCGTCAGTGCCCTGACGACGCCGGCCCTGATGCTCTGGGGCCCGCTGGACCCGATCTTCTCCGACCGCTACCTCGACGACCTCGTCGACCGCCTCCCGCACGCGCAGGTCCACCGCTACGAGGGGGCGGGCCACCTGGTGGCCGAGGACGTCGACTACTCGTCCGCCGTCCTCACCTGGCTGGGCGACCTCTCCGACGCCGAGGAGCCGTTCGGCGGCGACCCCGCCCCCGACGTCCGCCGCCCGACCGCGCCGGTCGAGCCGCTGTGGGCGCACCTCGACCGCAACGCGCAGGAGGACTCGCTCGCCCTGGTCGAGATGGCGCCTCCCGGAGGCGGCGGGCCCCGCTCGGTCTCGTGGCGCCTGCTCTCGCAGCGGGTCCGCGAGCTCGCCGCCGGGCTCCGCGCCTCCGGCGTTTCCTCGGGCGACCGCGTCTCGCTCCTCGTGCCGCCCGGCGCCGACCTGACGGCGCTGCTCTACGCGTGCCTGCGCATCGGAGCCGTCGTGGTCGTCGCCGACGCGGGCCTGGGCCTGCGCGGTCTCACCCGCGCGGTCCGCGGCGCCTGGCCGGATCTGGTGGTCGGCGCCCTGCCCGGCCTCACCGTCGCGCGGGCCCTCCGCTGGCCCGGCGGCCGGGTCTCGACGCAGACCCTGCCCCGCGCCTCCGCCTCGGCCCTCGGGGTCGACACCTCGCTCGGGCAGCTGATCGAGCTCGGCCGCGCCGAGCTGGCCGCCGACCCGGAGGCGCTGGGCGAGGCGCCCGCCGCCGACGCCGTGGCCGCGATCCTGTTCACCTCCGGCTCGACCGGCCCCGCCAAGGGCGTCGTCTACACGCACCGCCAGCTCGCCGGCGTCCGCGACGCGCTCGCCCGCCAGTACGGGATCGGACCGGGCACCGGCCTCGTCGCGGGCTTCGCGCCGTTCGCCCTGCTCGGTCCCGCGCTGGGCACGCGCTCCGCCACTCCGGACATGGACGTCACCGCGCCCCGGACGCTCACCGCGGCCGCCGTCGCCTCGGCCGCCGCCCGGGTCGACGCGACCGTGCTGTTCCTCTCGCCGGCCGCACTGGCCAACGTCGTGGCCACCGCCGGCGCGCTCGACGCCGACGACCACCGCGCCCTCGCCGGCGTGCGCACCTTCCTCTCGGCCGGGGCCCCCGTCTCGGCGGGACTGCTCGGCGAGGCGCAGGCGCTCATGCCGAACGCCTCCGCCCGCACTCCCTACGGCATGACCGAGGGGCTGCTGCTCACCGACGCGTCGCTGGAGGGCATCCGCGAGGCCGCCGCCGATGACGATCCGCGCGGAGGCGTCTGCGTGGGCGTACCCGCCGCGGGCGTCCGGCTGCGGATCGCCCCGCTCGACGCCGACGGCCGCGCCGCGGACGAGCCGGAGGAGATCACCGGCACGACCGGCGAGATCGTCGTCTCGGCCGGTCACGTCGAGGACCACTACGAGCGCCTCTGGCTCACCGACCGTGCCGCCCGCGTCGGCGCCGTCCCGGGCGAGCGCTGGCACCGCACCGGGGACGTCGGGCGGATCGACTCCGCCGGCCGCCTCTGGGTCGAGGGCCGCATGCCGCACGTCGTCGTCACTCCCGACGGCGTGGTCACGCCGGTCGGACCGGAGCAGCGGATCGAGGCGCGCGTGGCCTCGGTCGCCCGCGCCGCGATCGTCGGAGCCGGCCCGCGCGGAGTCGCGCAGCTGGTCGCCGTGGTCGAGCTGCGCTCGGGGGCGCGCCGCGTGGTGCTGGCCGAGGAGGCCCTCGCCGCCGAGGTGCGCGCGGCCGTCGCCCGGCCCGTCGCCGCGGTTCTCGTCGTCCCGGCGCTGCCCACCGACATCCGCCACAACTCCAAGATCGACCGGGCCGCGCTCTCGCGCTGGGCCGAGGGCGTGCTCGCCGGCGGCCGGATGGTGGCGCCGTGAGGGTCCTGGTCACCGGCGCGAGCGGCCTGCTCGGCGGTGCGGTGGCCGCGGGCCTCGTCGCCCAGGGGCACGAGGTCCGCACCTTCCAGCGTCGGCCCTCCGGGGTCGCGGGCGTCGAGGAGGCGCGGGGCTCGCTGGCGGATCCGCGCGCGGTCGAGGAGGCCGTCGACGCGGCCGAGGGCGTCGTGCACCTCGCCGCGAAGGTCTCGCTCGCCGGCGATCCTGGCGACTTCGACCGCGTGAACATCGACGGCACCCGGCGTCTGCTCGCCGCCGCCGCCCGCGCCGGCGTGAGCCGCTTCGTCCAGATCTCGTCGCCCTCCGTCGCCCACTCCGGCTCCTCGATCACCGGCGACGACGCCGAGCCCGCCGATCCGGACCGGGCCCGCGGCGACTACGCGCGCACCAAGGCCCGCGCCGAGCTGCTGGCCCTCGCTGCCGACGCCCCCGGCTTCGCGGTGGTCGCCGTGCGCCCGCACCTGGTCTGGGGTCCGGGCGACACCCAGCTCGTCGCCCGCATCGTCGAGCGGGCGCGCGCCGGCCGGCTGCCGCTCCTCGGGCACGGCCAGGCGCTGATCGACTCCACCTACATCGACAACGCCGCCTCGGCGATCGTCGCCGCTCTCGGGCGGGCGGAGGAGGTGCACGGCCGCTCCTACGTCGTCACCAACGGCGAGCCGCGCCCGGTCGCCGAGCTGCTCGCCGGGATCTGCCGCGCCTCGGGCGTCGAGCCGCCGCGCTGGTCCGTCCCCGCCTCCGTCGCCCGCGCCACGGGCTCGCTCGTCGAGCGCGTGTGGGCCGTGCGGCCCGGCGCCGACGAGCCGCCGATGACCCGCTTCCTCGCCGAGCAGCTCTCGACCGCGCACTGGTTCGACCAGCGCCGCACGCGCGCCGATCTGCAGTGGAGCCCGTCGGTCACCCTCGACGAGGGACTGGCCCGTCTGTCCGCTGCCCGCTGAGGCGCCGGCTCCCGAGACAGAGGAACGGACGGGACCCTGTCGCCGAGGCGAGGGGGTCCCGTCCGTCCGGGGCTCCCGCGACGGATCGCGGGAGGGGAGCCGAGGTCAGTCGGCGAGGATGAGGTACAGCGCGCGACGGGTCTCGTCGAGCTTGGCGGACGCGGCGGCGCGCTGCGCCTCGGTCGCTCCGCGGAACTGCTGCACGACGCCCATCAGCTTGCCGACGTTCTCCATGAAGGCGCGATCGGCGTCGCTCGCGCCGGGGGTGGCCTCCCAGGCCGCGTCGAGCTCGTCGGCGTGCTCGCGCACGTAGGTGCCGCCCGCGTCCGTGAGCTGGTACTCGGTGCCGCGGCCCTCGCCGACGGCCGTGATGAGGCCCTCGTCGACGAGCTGCTGGAGGGTGGGGTAGACGGAGCCGGGGCTGGGACGCCACGATCCGTTCGTCTTCTCGGCGATGGCCTTGATCAGGCCGTAGCCGTTCGAGGACTTCTCGGAGAGGAGGGAGAGGAGGGCCGCGCGGACGTCACCGCGTCGGGCGCGTCCTCCGCCGCGGCCGAAGGGGCCGCCGAAGCCGGGGCCGAAGCCGGGGCCGAAGCCCGGGCCGAAGCCGAAGCCGGGCCCGAAGCCGCGGCCGTGACCGCCGGGTCCGCGGCGCTGTCCGCGGCCGGGGTGCTCGTGGCGGGAGGAGTGGTCGCCGTCGCACGAGTCGCGGCGGTCGTCGGAGAAGAAGGTCCTGGAGTTCATGGGTGTGCTGCTCTCTGTCGTGAGGGGATCCCTTTCGATCGGATCCGGTCGCCCGTCGGGAGCGGCTGCTTCCGATCTGTCGGCGATGCAGTAACGATATATCGGTGAAGGATCGGATGTCAACACCTGAATTGCCCGTAGCCTGGGAGCTCCCCGTCGATCGAGAGGTCCCGCATGCCGCTTCCCGACTCCGAGCTCGAGGCGTACCTCGACTCCTCCCTCCTCGCCGGGGACGTCCTCACCGGCCGCGCGAGCAACCTCGGCAACCTCCGCGGCCTCGCCGCCCGCGAGCCCGCGCACCTCTACGGGGTGGACGTGGCCGAGGACTGGACGCTCGAGAGACTGCTCGCGCTGATGGGGGAGCGCGTGGGGATCAGCACCGACCCCTCCTTCGAGAGCGGGCAGGACCGGATCGACGCCCGCTTGACGGTCGCGGGGCTCGCCCGCTACCGCGACCGGTTCGCCGCCGCTGTCCGCGAGGGGGCGCTCCTCCTGTTCGCCACCGCGCACCCCGCGACCCTGATGGACGTCTACCGCCGCTTCGCTGCTGCCGCGACGGAGCGGGGCGCTCGCGTGATCGACGTGAACGCGCTCCCGTTCGCCGCCCCCGACAGGATCCGCGTTCCTCTCGCGGACGAGCACCAGGCCCTGTGGTGCACCGGCGGGGTCACCTGCGTCTACCGCGGGGGAGGGCTGCAGCACACGCACTCGCCGGAGCCGATGGACGCGCTGCTGGACCGCCTCGACGAGCTCGGCATCCGCCCCGACCTGGTCGTCGCCGACCACGGCTTCGCGGGCGCGGCCGGCCGGCGGGGGCTGCCGGTCATCGCGATCGCCGACTGCAACGACCCGGCGGTGTTCGTCGCCGAGGCGCAGGGCTCGATCGAGGTGGTCGTCCCGATCGACGACGGGCTGGCCGTCCATCTCTACGAGCCGGTGATCGACTTCGTCCTCCGCGCCCTCTCGGAGCCCGCGCGCACCTGACGGCTCGTAGAATCGCCTTCGGCTCGTCGCGATCCCGGATCCGACGGGCCGACCGTTTTCGCGAGTCCCCGCGCTCGCCCACCACTGCAGACGGAGCATCCGTGACCCAGCCCCACGACGGCCTCCTCCCGCGCTTCGCCGTCGGCGTCGACATCGGGGGGACGTCGATCAAGGCGTCCCTCGTCGACGTCACCACCGGCGAGCGGGCGGCTCGGCGCTTCGCGGTCGCGAACCCGCTGGGCAAGGAGCCCGAGGACTTCGCCGAGGCGATCGCCGGCATCGTCCGGGACGTCTCGCCGATCGCGGGCACGCCCGTGGGCGTCGGCTTCCCCGGGATCGTCCGCGGCGGCGTCGTCCGCCAGACCACCCACGTCTCGCAGCGCTGGGTCGGGCTCGACGCGCAGGCCCTCCTCTCGGAGGCGACCGGGGTCGACGTCGTCGTCGTCAACGACGCGGACGCGGCAGGAGTCGCCGAGCGCGAGTTCGGGGCCATGCGCGGACGCGAGGGCCTCCTCCTGCTGACCACCCTCGGCACCGGCATCGGGACGGCGCTCGTCCACGAGGGCGTGGTGATCCCCAACTCCGAGCTCGGTCACCTGCACATCGACGGTCCCGACTTCGAGCCGAAGGTCGGCTTCTCGGCCGTCCGGCGCGAGGGCATCACCCTCGAGGAGTGGGCGGGTCGCCTCAGCGTCTACTACCGGCACCTCGAGATGCTGCTCTCGCCGCAGCTGTTCGTGATCGGCGGCGCGGCGGCGCACGTCTTCGACGAGTTCGCCCGCTTCCTCGACATCGGCACCGAGATCGTCCCCGCCCGCTTCGGCAACGACGCCGGATTCACGGGCGCCGCGATGGTCGCCGTCTCGCCCGACCGCCTCGCGCCCTGGTACCGCTCCACCCGCGGCGCCCGCCTCGACCCCGGGGCCCCCGCCATCGCCGATTGACACCCGTCCCTGCACCGAGGGAATCCCGACCCGTCGTGGCATTCCGAAGGCGCTGGGTTCATCGAGGGTCCGCCGTTCCCTCAGCGGGCCGACAGGCCGCGGTAGACGGCGTCCAGCCGGGCGGCGGCGGCCGGCCAGGAGTGGGCGGCCGCCCAGTCGACGCCGCCGCGGCCGAGACGCGCCAGCTCACCGGGCGAGCCCAGCATGGTCAGGATCGCCTCGGCCCACGCCGCGGGGGAGTCGGAGTCGAGCAGCACTCCGCTCCCGCCGTCGCGCACCGCGTCCACCAGGCCGGTCGTCCTGCGCGCGAGCACGGGAGTGCCGCTGCCGGCCGCCTCGAGCGCGATCAGCCCGAAGGTCTCGGCCGCCGAGGGCACGAGCGCCAGCTGCGCGCTCCGGAGCCGCTCCGCCACCCGGTCGCGGTCGGCGGCCCCCTCGATCAGCACGCGGTCTCCCAGCGGAGCCGCCACGGCGCGCACCGCGTCGAGGTACGACTCCCGGCCCGGTGCCGCCCCGCCCACCAGCCGCAGCACCGGCCGCTCCGCCGGCGCCATCGCCGCGAGCGCCTCGACCGCCAGCAGCTGCCCCTTGAGCGGCTGCACCCGGCCGATCAGGACGACTCCGGAGCGCTCGCCGCCGCCCGGGCGGAACCGCGCGTCGACTCCGGGCGGCACCACGACGACCCGGTCCGGATCCGCGCCGTACCCGCTGACGACGTCCTCCCGCTCCGAGGCGCCCGCCACCACGATCGCGTCGGCGGAGGCGAGCACGGAGTGCTCCGCGTCGATCCGCTGCTGCGGCTCCGCGACGTCGCCCGGGGCGAGCCGGGCGTTCTTCGCGAGCGAGCCCGAGTGCATCGAGTGCACGTGCGGCCTGCCGGTGAGCGCCCCCGCGAGGCCCGACACCCAGTAGTGGGAGTGCACGACGTCGGCCCCCTCCGCGGCGCGCGCGAACTGCGGCGCCGCGGCCGCCAGCGCGTACTTGTCGCCCGCCGGCACCGGCACGCCGACCACTCGCACACCCGGCGCGAGCATCCGGACGCCCTCGCCGCGGGTCAGCACCTCGATCTCCCAGCCGAGCGCAGCCAGCTCCGGGAGCACCGTCGCGAGGTACACGTTCATCCCGCCCGCGTCGCCCGTCGACGGCTGCTCGAGCGGGGAGGTGTGCGCCGAGACGACGGCCAGACGGGGCATCCCTCCATCGTAGGGACGGCCGTGCGTCCTCCACGGATCCCGGCCCGCGGCTCGCAGCGCCTCCGGAATCGGGTTGAATAGACGGATGCGCTCGTTCGAGCGCGGAGAGCGTGAGGTCCATGGCCCGCCAGAGTCCCCCCGGTGAGGTGCTGCCGTCGGCCGCACCCGGGCCGGTGACCGCCGGCCACGAGCCCTTCTCCGAGCAGGACATCCGCGCCCTCGTCGGAACCGCCGCCGTCGAGAAGGGCACCGCTTACGCGGACGAGGGCCGCGTGCGCGAGCTGCAGTGGTTCGGCGGCCGCACCCGCCTCTTCGGCCAGGTCCGCGGATCCGGGCGCTCGCCGTACGCCGTGAGCGTGCAGCTCCGCGACGAGGGCGAGCACTGGACCCTCCTCGGCGGCGCCTGCAGCTGCCCGGTCAAGCACGAGTGCAAGCACGTCGCCGCCGTCCTGATCGAGGCCCTGCGCCGCGAGCGCGAGGGCGGAGTGGCCGGTCCCTTCCCGGGCGAGGCCGCTGTCGACGCCGTCCCGGAGTGGCGCAGCGCGCTCGCCCCGCTCCTCGCCGGCGCGGAGCGCTCGCACACCGGCATCCCGCTCGGCCTGCAGTTCGAGCTGCTGCCCGGCGAGCCCGTGCGTCGCCCGCCCGGCCGCTACAACTCCTACCGGCCGCCGCCCGAGCCGCGCCCGCGCCTGGGCGTGCGCCCGGTGCGGATGGGCGACCGCGATCGCTGGGTCCGCACCGGCACCAGCTGGCGCGACCTCGGCTACCTGCACTACAGCCACGACTACGACGAGCGCCAGATCGACGTGATCCGCGAGATGCAGGGCCTGCTCTCCGGGCACAGCGCCTCCAGCTACTACTCGCCCGACACCTGGCTCTACCTCGACCAGTGCCGGAGCGAGGCGATCTGGGCGGCCCTGCACGGCGCCGTCCGCGCGGGCATCGGCCTGGTGATGGGCGACCGCGACCAGACGCCGCTGAAGATCCTCGACACAACGGCGACCGCCTCCATCGACGTCACGCGCACCGCCGCCGGCCTCGAGCTGCGCTCGCTCGTCGCGATCGGCGACCACCCGGCGCCCGAGGAGTTCGGCTTCATCGGCGACCCGGCCGTCGGCCTCTACACGTGGGAGGGCGGCGACGAGATGCGCGCCCGCCCGGTCACGCTCATCCCGTTCGCCGCGCCGCTGCTGTCCTCCGCGCGCACGTTCCTCTGGAGCCGCGAGGCCATCCGCATCCCGGTGGCCGAGGAGTCGGCGTTCCTCACCGAGCACTACCAGCGGCTGCACCGGCTGTTCGACATCGTCTCCCGTGACGGCTCCTTCGAGGCGCCGGCGGTGCCCGAGCCGCGCCTCGGCCTCACCCTCGAGCACACCGACGGCGCGGGCCTGCGCGGCTCGTGGTGGTGGCGCTACGGAGTGGAGGGAGCGCGCGGCGGCGTGGACGCCGAGCGGCTCCCGCTGCGGGTCGGCGAGGACGCGGGCTACCGCGACCCCGAGGCCGAGCAGCGGATCCTCGACTCCCTCGTGGGAGCGGGTCTCGACCCGGAGTCGACGCCCGCCCTGGTGTCCCCGTCGAGCAGGCGCCTGCGCCCCACCTTCGACCTGCGCGGCATGCAGACCGTCGGCTTCCTCACCGGCGAGGTCGAGCGGCTCCGCGAGCTCGGCACCGTCGAGATCGAGGAGATCGGCGAGCGCGTCGAGTACCGCGAGGCGCAGACCGCCCCCGTGGTCGCCGTGCAGACCGTCGCCCAGCCCGACAGCCGCGACTGGTTCAACCTCGAGATCTCCGTCACCGTCAACGACGAGGCGGTCCCGCTGGCCGAGATCTTCCTCGCGCTCGCCCGCGGCGACGAGTACATGGTGCTGCCCAGCGGCGTCTACTTCGCCCTCGACGACGAGCGGTTCGGCCGCCTCCGCGAGCTGATCGCCGAGGCCCGCGAGCTCTCGGACGACCCCGGCGAGACCCTGCGGATCAGCCGGTTCCAGTCCTCCCTCTGGGACGAGCTGGTCGAGCTGGGCGTCGTGGAGGCCCAGGCCGCCGCCTGGCGCCGCTCCGTGGAGGGGCTCTCCGGCTTCACCGCGACCGGTGCGCTGGAGTCGCGGGTCCTGCCCGAGGGCTTCGCCGTGGAGCTGCGGCCCTACCAGCAGCTCGGCTACGACTGGCTCTCGTTCCTCTACGACAACCAGCTCGGCGGCGTGCTCGCCGACGACATGGGCCTGGGCAAGACCGTGCAGTCCCTCGCCCTGGTCACCCGGGTGATGCAGGAGCAGCGCGCCGCGGCCGCGGAGGCGGGCACCTCGCCGCGCCCGTTCCTCGTCGTCGCGCCCACCAGCGTGGTGCCCAACTGGGTCGGCGAGGCCAAGCGCTTCGCCCCGGACCTCCGCGTCGTCGGGATCGACGAGACGTCGAAGAAGAAGCGGAAGGCGCTCTCGAGCGTCATCGGCGAGGCCGAGCTGGTCGTCACCTCCTACGCCCTGTTCCGGCTCGACTACGAGTCGTACTCGGGCATCCAGTGGTCGGGGCTCCTCCTCGACGAGGCGCAGTTCGTCAAGAACCGCCAGTCGGCGACGCACCAGCTCGCGCGCCGGCTCGACGTGCCCTTCAAGCTGGCCATCACGGGAACGCCGATGGAGAACAACGTGATGGAGCTCTGGTCGCTGCTGTCGATCGTCGCTCCGGGCCTGTTCCCCTCGCCCGCCGGGTTCGTCGAGTTCTACCAGAAGCCGATCGAGCGCGAGGCCGACAGCGAGAAGCTCTCGCAGCTGCGGCGGCGCATCCGCCCGCTGATGCTGCGGCGCACCAAGGAGCTCGTCGCCAAGGAGCTGCCGCCCAAGCAGGAGCAGACCCTCGAGGTCGAGCTCGGCCCGAAGCAGCGGAAGGTCTACGACACGTACCTGGCGCGGGAGCGGCAGCGCGTGCTGGGCCTGATCGGCGACTTCGAGAAGAACCGCTTCGCGATCTTCCGCGCGCTGACCGTGCTGCGCCAGGTCGCGCTCGACGCGGCACTGGTCGACGAGGCGCACGAGAGCGTGCCCTCGACCAAGCTCGACCTGCTCGACGAGCTGCTGGGCGACGCCCTCGGCGAGGGGCACCGCGTGCTGGTGTTCAGCCAGTTCACGCGGTTCCTCGGCCGGGTCCGCGGCCGGCTGGACGCGGCGGGCATCGAGTACGCCTACCTCGACGGAGCGACGAAGAAGCGCGACGAGGTCATCGAGCGGTTCCGCTCGGGCGCGGCGGGCGTGTTCCTGATCTCGCTCAAGGCCGGCGGCTTCGGGCTCAACCTCACCGAGGCCGACTACTGCATCCTGCTCGACCCGTGGTGGAACCCCGCCACCGAGTCGCAGGCGGTCGACCGCGCGCACCGCATCGGCCAGACCCGCTCGGTCATGGTCTACCGCCTGGTCGCGAAGGACACGATCGAGGAGAAGGTGATGGCCCTCAAGGAGGCGAAGGCCGCGCTCTTCGCCGCGGTCATGTCGGACGACGGCGCGGCGGCCACCGGCGGGATCACCGCCGAGGACGTGCGCGAGCTGCTGGGCTGAGCGCCGCCGCTACTCGCGCACCTGCTCCAGCAGGGTCGTGACGGCGGCGCGGGTGTCGGCGGCGAGCCGTCCGAGGCGGTGCGCGGCACGGATCGACACCGGCCGGTACGGGTGCACGAGCCGCCGGGCCGCCGTGCAGGGCAGCGCGAACGCCGCGACGACGCCCGCGTCGATCCCGTCGAGTCCGCCGTCGTCCCGGCCGAAGACGAGCTCCCGGCCCTCGCGCGCGAGAGCCTCCGGCAGGTCGGCCTCGCCGATCGGGAGGCGCAGCACGGCGAGCAGGCCGGCCGCCTGCACCCGGCGCGGCAGCGGGCGTCCGAGGCGTCCCGCCGCGTGCACCGTGAAGAAGTCGGCCTGCCGCTCCAGGATGCCCGTGACCGTCTCGGCGAGGCGCTCCATCTCGGGGTGCAGCGAGAGCCGGGCGAGCCGGCGGTAGCCGTGCACCGCGACCCGGGCGTCCACCGCGAGGGCCAGCGCGACGGGGCCGGCGAGGGAGGCCGCGGCGCGGTCGAGGAGCGGGCGCGACCTCACCGTCGGCTCCGGCGGGCGGATGTCGATGCCGCGGATCTGCGGCGAGGCCGCGAGCACGTCGCCCAGGGCGTCGGCGATCCGGTGCCGCTCGGCGGCCCAGACGGACGCGAACGCGCGGACCTGCTCGTCGGGGTGGGCGCGCGCGAGGGGGAGCACCCGGGCCACGGTGGCGTGCTCGATCGCCCGCAGGTACGCGGTAGCGACGATGGCCTCGCGGTCCAGCGGCACCTCCTCGAACTCGCGCACCGAGAAGTGCTCGCGCAGGGCGCCGTGCGCGCTGCGGTGGTGGTCCTCGAGGTCGAACGGTTCCGCGATGCCCACGTCGTGCTCCTCCGCTAGTCCGGTCCCTCCATCCTGGGCCCCCGGTGCGAGAGGCGGAAGAGCACGCGCCCATCCCTGGGACACTGGGAGCCGGTCATCAGGCGGCCGGGGGAGCAGGGCGGGATGAGCGGGGCCCGGACCTCGGCGATCGGCGCCGTCCTCCTCGCCGCCGTCTGCTTCGGCACGACGGGGACCGCCCAGGCCCTCGGAGCGGCGGGCGTGGATCCGCTCCTCCTCGGGGCGGCGCGCATCGTCCTCGGCGGCGCCCTGCTGGCCGCTCTCCTCGGCGTGGAGGCTCTGCGCCGGCGGAGCCGCTCCCGCCCGACCCGCGCCGTCGTGCTGCTCGTCGTGCTCGGAGCGGTCGGCGTCGCCGCGTACCAGCCCGCCTTCTTCACCGGCACCGCGCAGAACGGCGTCGCGGTCGGTACGATCGTCGCCCTCGGCTCCGCTCCCGCCTTCACCGGCCTGCTGGAGTGGCTCGTCCTGCGGACGACCCCGGGCCCGCGCTGGTTCGCCTCGACCGCGCTCGCCGCGGTCGGCGTGGTGCTCCTCAGCGGCGGCGGATCCGGCGGCGTGACGCTCCCCGGCCTCGCCGCCTCGGCCGGCGCCGGCGCCTCCTACGCGCTCTACGCCGTCTGCGGCAAGCTGCTGCTCGAGCGCGGGCTCAGCCCCGTCGCCGCCATGGGAGCCCAGTTCGGGGCCGCGGCGCTGCTGGCGCTCCCGTTCCTGCTGCTGGGCGATCCGTCGCGGCTCTCCGGCTCGATCCCGGCCGTGCTCTGGCTCGGAGTGGTGACGGTCGCCGTGGCCTACACCTTCTTCGCGCGCGGCCTGCGAGCGCTTCCCGCGGCGACCGTCTCGACGCTCACCCTCCTGGAGCCGGCGACCGCGACCCTCCTCGGCGTGGCGGTGCTGGGCGAGCGGCTGACCGCGGGAGCCGTCCTGGGCGTCGCGGTGCTGGTGGCGGCGGTGCTGCTGCTGGCGGTGCGGGGGCGCGGCCGTTCCGGTGCGCGGAGAGAGGCGCCGGCGCGCTCCGCGGAGTAGCGTCGAGTCCCACCGACCCGACGACGAGGCGGAGCGCATGACCAACCCGTGGCTGGCCCGCCCTGGCAGCGGTCGGCGGCGCGCGCTGGTCGAGGAGTCGTGGGAGCGCGCACGGCGGCGGCGCCTCGATCCGGACCGGCTGACGGCACCGCTCTCGTTCTCGGGAGACGACCTCCGCGAGTACCGCACCGGGCATCCGCTCGCCTCGGTCCTCCCGGTCATCCGCCGCCTGCTGGTACGCGACGCCGACGAGGACAGCGGCGTGCTGGTCGCGGTGGGCGACGCGCTCGGGCGGCTGCTCTGGATCGACGGGGACCAGCACCTCAAGAGCCTCGCCGAGGGGATGTCGTTCGTCGAGGGCGCCGCGTGGGCCGAGCCCGACGTCGGGACGTCCGCGCCGGGGACGGCCCTCGTGCTCGATCACGGCGTGCAGATCCACGGCGCCGAGCACTTCGCCTCGCTCGTGCACCCGTGGAGCTGCACCGCAGTCCCCGTGCACGACCCCGAGACGCACGAGATCCTCGGAGTGATCGACATCACCGGAGGCGCCGACGTCGTCGCCCCGCAGACCCTCCCGCTGATGGAGGCGACCGCCGCCGCCGTCGAGAGCGAGCTGATGGTGCAGCGGCTCCTCCGCCCGCGGCGGCCCGCTGCACGGAGCACAGCGGCGGCCCGGGCGCCGAGCCTGCGGGTCCTCGGGCGCGAGACGGGCCTGGTGACGGCCGCCGGAGCGACGCTCGAGCTGAGCACCCGGCACGCCGAGATCCTGACCCTGCTCGCCTGGCACCGGGCCGGGCTCTCGGCCGAGCAGCTCGCCCTCCTGCTCCACGGCCGGGACGACGCGGTGGTCACCGTCCGCGCCGAGATGGTGCGGCTGCGCCGCGCGCTCGAGCCGACCCTCCCGCGCCTGGTGCCCCTCTCGCGCCCCTACCGCCTGGCGAGCCCGGTCGACCTCGACGCCCGCCAGGTGCTGGGCCTGCTCGACCGCGGCTCCCACCGCCTCGCCCTGGACGCGTACCGGGGCGCGCCGCTGCCCTCGTCCGAGGCGCCGGGGATCCGGGCGATCGCCGGCGAGCTGCGCCTGCGGGTGCGGGCGAGCGTCCTCGCCGATGCGGCGCCCGCGACCCTCCTCGCCTGGGCGGAGGGCCCTGACGGCCGCGACGACGCGGAGGTGTGGCGGGAGCTCCTGCGCGTCCTCCCGCCCCGCTCGCCGCGGCGTGCCGGTGTCGCCGCGCACCTCGAGACGATCGAGGCGGAGCAGCGCTGAGCCGTCCCGTCCGCTCCCGGGAGTCCCGCCGGAGCCGTCCGGCCGCGGAACCGTCTCGCTAGCCTCGACGCATGAGCACCCTCGCACCACCTCCCCGGGCCCTCGCGAGCGGAGTCGCGGGGGGCCTGCTCCTGATGGCGGTCTTCACGATGTGGTGGGCGAGCGACACCACGGTCGGCTGGCCGGCTCCGGCGGCGACGACCGCCGTGACCGTCTGCGCGCTCGCGGCCGTGGTCTTCGCCGTGCAGGCCGTCCGCCTCCTCGTCGCCCGGCGGAGGATGGCGGTGGAGCTCACCGACGCCGACCGCGCGGCGAAGCCGAACGGTCTGCTGTTCGGGGCGGTCTTCGCCGCGGAGGGCGTGCTGATCGGTGTCGCGGTGGGCGTCCTCACCGGCACCGGGCTCGAGCGGTTCCTCGTGCCGGCCATCGCCGTGATCGTGGGCCTGCACTTCTACCCGATGGCGAGGATCTTCGGCCGGACCCTCGACCTCTGGCTCGCCACCTGGACGACGCTGGTCGGAGCGATCGGAGTCGTCGTGGTCCTCGTCGACGGCTCCGCCTGGCCGCAGGTGTGGTCCTGGGTCGGCGCGGGGGCCGCAGCGGCCACGGTGACCTACGGCGTCTACATGAGCCGGATCGCCCAGCACCTGCTCGCGAGCGTCTGAGGTCCGGGCCGCGGGGCCCTCCTCCTCGGGCGGCCGCGTCTCCGCCCGGCCGGTCCGGTCTCCGTCCTCGCCGCTCCCGCCGGTGCGTCGACCCGTGCAACGTCGTGCAACCCCCCGCGACGTAGCGTCAGGACCGGGCGCCCACCCCGCGCCCACGACAACGACGTCGATGGAGGTCCACATGACGCTGTACGCCGACCAGGTCGCCGAGCAGGCACCGCAGGAGCCGGGTTCCACGGTCTACGCGAATCCAGGTACGGAGGGATCCGTCGCCTCCTTCCGCTCGCGCTACGACCACTACATCGGAGGCGAGTACGTCGCCCCCGCGAGCGGCCAGTACTTCGAGAACATCACCCCGATCACCGGGAAGCCCTTCTGCGAGATCGCCCGCGGCACCGCCGCCGACGTCGACCGTGCCGTCGAGGCGGGCTGGAAGGCGTTCGCGAGCTGGGGGAAGACCAGCCCCGCCGAGCGCTCGAACATGCTCCTGAAGATCGCCGACCGCATGGAGGCGAACCTCGAGCTGCTCGCCGTCGCCGAGACGTGGGAGAACGGCAAGCCCGTGCGCGAGACCCTCGCCGCCGACATCCCCCTCGCCATCGACCACTTCCGCTACTTCGCCGGAGCGATCCGCGCGCAGGAGGGAGGCGTCTCCGAGATCGACCACGACACGATCGCGTACCACTTCCACGAGCCGCTGGGCGTGGTCGGGCAGATCATCCCCTGGAACTTCCCGATCCTGATGGCCGTGTGGAAGCTCGCGCCGGCGCTCGCCGCGGGCAACTGCGTGGTGCTGAAGCCGGCCGAGCAGACGCCGGCGTCCATCCACGTGCTGCTGGACCTGATCGGCGACCTCATCCCCGCCGGTGTGCTCAACGTCGTCAACGGATTCGGGTTCGAAGCGGGCGCCCCGCTCGCCTCCCACCCGCGCATCCGCAAGATCGCCTTCACCGGCGAGACGACCACCGGCCGCCTGATCATGCAGTACGCCAGCGAGAACCTCATCCCGGTGACGCTGGAGCTGGGCGGCAAGAGCCCCAACGTGTTCTTCGCCGACGTCGCCGCGGAACGCGACTCCTTCTACGACAAGGCGCTCGAGGGCTTCTCGTTCTTCGCCCTCAACCAGGGCGAGGTCTGCACCTGCCCGTCGCGGGCGCTCGTGCAGCGCTCGATCTACGACGACTTCGTCGGTGACGGCCTCGAGCGGGTCAAGCGGATCAAGCAGGGCAACCCGCTCGACACCGCGACGATGATCGGCGCCCAGGCCTCGAACGACCAGCTCGAGAAGATCCTCTCCTACATGGACATCGGCAAGCAGGAGGGAGCGAAGCTGCTCATCGGCGGCGACCGCGCCGACCTCGGCGGCGAGCTCAGCGGCGGCTACTACGTCAACCCGACCGTGTTCGAGGGCCGCAACTCGATGCGCATCTTCCAGGAGGAGATCTTCGGACCCGTCCTCGCCCTCACCTCCTTCGACGACTTCGACGACGCGATCGGCATCGCCAACGACACCCTCTACGGCCTCGGCGCCGGCGTGTGGAGCCGCAACGGCGCCCAGCTCTACCGCGCCGGCCGGGCCATCGAAGCCGGCCGCGTCTGGTCGAACACCTACCACCAGTACCCCGCGCACGCGGCATTCGGCGGCTACAAGCAGTCGGGCATCGGACGCGAGAACCACAAGGTGATGCTCGACCACTACCAGCAGACGAAGAACCTCCTCGTCTCCTACGCGGAAGGACCGATGGGCTTCTTCTGAGCTGGTTCGCACGGGCTCCTCGTTCCTCGTCGCCCGTGCCGCGGTCGGCTCGCCGACGTGGCCGGGTGGGGAGGAACGGGGAGCGTTCGCACCGAGACGGATCCGCTGGCACGCGGATCCGTCGTTCGGTGCTCGGCCCTTCGGGCGAGGCACCTGGCGGCGCGCGGAAGGACGGTGCTCGGCCCTGCGGGCGAGGCACCTGGCGGCGCGCGGGAGAACGGTGCTCGGCCCTTCGGGCGAGGCATCTGGCGACGCGCGGGAGAACGGTGCTCGGCCCTGCGGGTGAGGCACCTGGCGGCGCGCGGGAGAACGGTGCTCGGCTCTTCGGGCGAGGCATCGGACGAGGGGGCGCCCCCTCATGTTGATCGAGTAGTCCGCGCTGCGGCGTATCGAGATGCCGCCCGGAGGAGCGTCCGCCGTCAGCGGTCGGGCGCATATAGACATTCCGCACAACGAGCGAAGGAGCACCACCCATGACCTCCACGAGGGTCGACGTCACTGCGGAGGCGGCAAGCATGCTCCGCCGGATGACGGCGCTGCACGGGCCGCTCATGTTCCACCAGTCGGGCGGATGCTGCGACGGCAGCTCCCCGATGTGCTTCCCCGCCGGGATGTTCCGCACCGGCGCCTCGGACGTGCTCGTCGAGTCGCTCCGGCTTGACGGCCTGGACCCGATCGACTTCTGGATGTCCCGCTCCCAGTTCGAGTACTGGAAGCACACCCACCTCACCGTCGACCTCGTCGACGGGCGGGGCAGCGGATTCAGCGTCGAAGCCCCCGAGGGCAAGCGCTTCATGATCCGCAGCCGACTGCTCACCGACGACGAGCTCGTCGAGTTCGGGCTCCTCCCCGCCGGAGCCGTCGGGCCCTGAGCCGGCTTCCCTGACCCGTTCCCCCTGACCCGTTCCCGCCGCAGATCCTCGCCGACCGGCGACATCCCGGTCCAGCGGTGTCAGCCGCCCGGAGCAGGAGCGGGCGGCGCCTTCCCCGTGCTCAGCTGCACGCCCACCACCGATCCCTTGTCCACGCGGGTGCCCGCGGCCGGACCGGTGCCGGCCACGGTGTTCATCGGCTGCGTCGAGTCGACCTGCGACGTCGCTCCGGGAGTGAGCCCTGCTGCGGTCAGCGCCTGTGCGGCGGAGTCGCTGGTCCGGCCCGACAGGTCCGGCACGGTGACCTGCGGCGCCGCGATGAGCGACTGGTCGGCCTGCGGGAAGTCCGAGCCGCCGTAGCGGGAGTCGATCGCCGTCATCAACGGCTTCCAGATCCGGTGGCGTGCCGAGGGCGCCCAGCCGCTGTCGAAGTCGATCGAGTCGAGGTTCACCCTCGAGCCGTCCGCGCGTGCCGAGATGCTGCCGACCCAGACCGCGAGGGAGGTCTCGGTCGAGGCGCCGATGGCCCAGGTGTCGGCGGAGTTGTCGGTGGTGCCCGTCTTGGTGATGTGCTGGATGCCGTTCTTCGGATCGTCCTCGACACCCGTGCCCTCGGCGGTCACCTTGAGCATCGTGTACTGCATCGCCGAGGCGACCCTCGACGACACCGCCCGGCTGCAGGTCGTCTCCACCGGCTCGATCTCGCGGCCGTCCGCTCCGACGATCGCCGTGATCGCGACGGGGGTGCAGGTCGTGCCGTTCGCGGCGATGCCGGAGTATGCGGTCGCCATGGTGAGCGGTGCGATCTCGTTGGTGCCGAGGACCGCTCCCGGCGACTGCACGAGCGCGGTCCCGTCCGCGCGGTGCACTCCGAAGGCCTCGGCCTGCTTGCGGATCTCGCACTGGTCGAGCAGGTGCGACATCCCGGTGAAGCCCGTGTTCAGCGAGTAGATCGTCGAGTACAGCGCCGTCTGGGTGTCGGTGTAGCCGCCGTCGCCGGCGTTCTTGGGGTTGTAGGAGTCGTAGTCCCAGGTGCCCTCGCAGCTGTCGGCGAAGCCGGTCCAGTTCTTCTGCTTCGAGTCGAACTGCTCGAGCAGGGTGTGCCCGCGGTCGAGCCACTCGGCGAGCGTGAACACCTTGTAGGCGGAGCCGGTCTGGAAGCCGTTGCCGCCGCCCGCGGACGCGTCGACGTTGAGGTTGATCGCCGAGAACTCCGGCCCGCTCGCGATCACGTCCGGGTCCTGGCTGTAGCGCTTGTTCTGCACCATCGTGAGGATGCGCCCGGTGCCGTTCTGGACGGCGACCGCCGTCGCCCCGACGTCGAAGCGCGGATCGGAGGAGGGGACCTGCTCGTCCATCAGCTCCTGCGCGGTCCTCTGCAGATCGAGATCGATCGTCGTGTAGACCTTGATCCCGCCCTGCTTGATCGCCGCGTAGCGCTCGTCGTCGGTCGCTCCGAGCGCCGGGTCGTCTCGGAGGACGTGGGTCACGTAGTCGCAGAAGTAGGCCGCGCTGTCGGCCGTCTGGCAGCCGGTGGACGGCGGGGTGATGTCGGGGGTGATCGCCTCGGCGGCCGCGGCGTCGTGCGCGGCCTGGTCGATGCTCCCCGTCTCGAGCATCCGGTCGAGGATGTAGTCGCGCCGATCCCGGGTCTGCGCGTAGCCGTTCGCTTCGCCGTTGGCCGTGTCGTCCGGACGGTCGAAGCGGAACTTCTCGGGGTTGTTCACGATGGCCAGGAGCGATGCGGACTGCGCGAGGGAGAGGTCGGCCGCCGGGATGCCGTAGTAGTACTCCGCCGCGGCCTCGATGCCGTAGACGGTGCCTCCGAACAGCGCGATGTTGAGGTAGCCGAGGACGATGTCGTCCTTCGAGGACACCTTCTCGAGCCCGATCGCGAGCCGCATCTCCTTGAGCTTGCGCTCGGCCGTGGTCGCCGTCGCCTCCGCGTACGCGCGGTCGCGGTCCGCCTCGTCCGGGATCGACTCGGCCTTCTGCACCAGCACGTTCTTCACGTACTGCTGCGTGATCGACGAGCCGCCCTGGGTGTCGCCGTCGAGGAGGTAGGTGCTGGCGATGGCGCGGAGGGTGCCCTGCAGGTCGATCCCGCCGTGGTCGTAGAAGCGCGGGTCCTCGCTCGCGACGAGCGCGTCCTTCACGGAGTCGGCGATCCGGTCGGCCGGCACCTCGATCCGGTTCTGGTCGTAGAAGGAGGCCAGCAGCGTCGGATCGTCCGGGTCGCCCGCGTAGACGTCGCTCTTCTGCATCAGGCGCCCGACCTCGAGGTAGCTCGGGAGGGACTGGAACGCCGAGATGGTGCCGGAGGTCGCCGCGCCGGTGAGCGCGGCGGCGGGGGCGACCACGAGCGAGGCGAGCAGACCCGCCAGGACGCTGACGATCACGAATCCGAACAGCGCGCCGAGAACCCCGTGGACGGTTCGACGGGGCTGGAAGACGGGGACGTTCGGTCGCTTCAGGATGGATCCTCTCGCTGCACCAGCACCCTAGGCGAGGCCTGCGACATCCCCGACGAGGCGCGCCACGGCCGCGCCGGACGCCCGTCCGCCCGGAGTCGGCGCGACGGCGCCCGCGCAGGCCCGGCGCCTGCGACAGCAGAAGGGGCCGACCCCGGAGGGATCGGCCCCTTCACGGGACGGGCGACGCCTCTACTCGATCAGGTCGCCGTTCAGGTCCGAGATGTCGTTCGGATTGGCCGGAGCCTTGCCCGTGCTCACCTGGAGGGGGATCACCCCGCCGGCGACCGCCGTCTCCTCCGCGCTCGGCGTCGTCGACACGACGGAGCCCTCAGGGATCGTCGCGGAGTCGACCGACTCGTGCATCCCGACGACGAAACCGGCGGCGGTGAGGATCGCCGTGGCGCTCTCGACCGTCTCGCCCGTGACGTCGGGGACCTCGGAGTTCGCCGCCGATCGCGGCGAGTACGCAAGCATCGAGGCCGGCGGTGCCGTGAAGTCGTCGCCGCCGTACTTCTCGTCGAGCGCCGTCATGATCGGCTTCCAGATGGCGTGCCGGGCGTTGGAGGCGCGGATGGTGCCCTTCTCGCCCGTCAGGCTGATGAAGCGAAGGTTCTGCTTGGTGTTGTCGGCGAAGCCGTTGATGCTGCCGACCCAGACCGCCAGGGAGGCGGCCTTGCTGGCGCCCGCCGTCCATACGTCGGCGGCCTCGTCGGTGGTGCCCGTCTTGCCGATGTGCTCGATCCCGTCGAAGGGGTTCGAGGCGTAGGCCGTTCCGGAGGTCATCACCCGCTGCATCGCGTACTGCATCCCTCGGGCGACCTCGGGCGACACGGAGGGCGTGCACGCCGATGCCGGGGCGGCGACGGCGTTGCCCTCGCTGTCGGTGATCCGGTCGATGACGATCGCCGAGCAGGTCGTGCCGTCGTTCGCGATCCCCGCGTAGGCGTTGGCCACCGTCAGGGGCGCGATCTCGTTCGTCCCGAGGACCGAGGCCGGCCCGTTGGCGAGCTCGCGGCCGTCGGCGCGGTGCATCCCGAACGACTCGGCGGTGGTGCGGATGTCGCAGAGGTCGAGCTGCTGCGCCATTCCCATGAAGCCGGTGTTGATCGAGTTCGTGGTCGCGCCGAGCGCGCTCATCGAGCTCGCGTCCTCCGACGGGTCGTCGTTGCGAGGCGAGAACTTGCCGTAGTAGCCGCCGTCGCCCTCGACGTTGCACTTCTGGGGGTAGGAGCTGAAGCCGGAGGTGGGGGAGGCGAACGACTCGTTGACGGTGTGCCCCGCCTTCAGCCACTGCGCCAGCGTGAACACCTTGTAGGTCGATCCGGTCTGCACGCCGGAGCCGCCGCCCATGCTGAGGTCGACGTTGAGGTTGATCGCGCTGTAGCCGGGGTTCGCGGCGAGGAACTGCTCGTCCTGGCTGTACTGCGTGTTCTGCACCATGGAGAGCACGCGGCCCGTCTTCGCCTCGACGGAGGCGGCCGTCGCGCCGACCTGGAAGCGCGGGTCGACGGAGGGGATGTAGGCGTTGAGCGCCGCCTGCGAGACCTGCTGGATGTCGAGGTCGAGGGTCGTCACGACGTCGAAGCCGCCCTGGCGGATGCGCTGATAGCGCTCGTCGTCGGTCGCCCCGAAGACGGAGTCGTTGCGGAGGACGTTCAGCACGTAGTCGCAGAAGTACGCGGCGTTGCCGGCGGTGGTGCAGCCGGTCGAGGGCTCCGTGATGTTCGGGGTGATCGGCTCGGCGACGGCGGCGTCGTGCGCGGCCTGGTCGATCCGGCCGTGCTTGAGCTCCTCCGAGAGGATGTAGTCGCGGCGCTCCTTGGTGGCGGCGTAGCCGTTGGCGGCGCCGTTCGCCTCGTCGCCCGGGTTGTCGAAGCGGAACTTCGCCGGGTTGTTCACGATCGCCAGCAGCGCGGCCGCCTGCGAGGTCGAGAGCTGGCTCGCGGGGATGCCGTAGTAGTAGTTCGCCGCGGCCTCGATGCCGTAGACGGTGCCCCCGAAGAGGGCGATGTTGAGGTAGCCGAGCAGGATGTCGTCTTTCGACGCCTCCTTCTCGAGGCCGATCGCGAGGCGCATCTCCTTGAGCTTGCGCTCGGGGGTCGGGTCCGTCGCCTCCTGGTAGGCCTTGTCGCGCGCGGCCTCGTCGGTGATCGACTCCGCCTTCTGCACCAGGACGTTCTTCACGTACTGCTGCGTGATCGACGACCCGCCCTGCAGGTCGTCGCCCGTGAGCGTGACGGCGATGGCCCGGAGCGTGCCCTGGAGGTCGATGCCGCCGTGCTCGTAGAAGCGCGGGTCCTCGCCGGCGACGGCCGCGTCCTTCGCGGACTGCGCGACGTCGTCCCAGCCGACCTCGACGCGGTTCTGGTCGTAGACGGAGGCGAGGAGGGTCGTCCCGTCGCTCGCGTAGACGTTGGTGCGCTGCATCAGCTGGCCCACGTCGAGGTAGCCCGGCAGGTTCTGGAACATGCCGATCGTGTTGCTCGTCGCCAGGCCCGTCAGCGCGAGGGCCGGCGTGACGCCGACGGTGATCAGGACGCCCGCCACGGCGCTCATCCCGATGAACCCCATGACCGCCCGCAGCGACATCCCGAGCGGCCGGACGGAGCGGCGGGATGCAGTGGGAAGTGCCATGGAGCGGTCGTCCTTTCGACGCGGCGCCGGGCCGCGGAGATGTGAGGGAGGGTGGCGAGAAGCCTCGCGAGCAGTCGCGCGATCCCCCGGGTTCATGGTACGTGACGGGTGCGCCCGCGGGGCGTCCTCCTCCCGGTGGAGATGAGGAGCTGGCGGGTGATGCGCAGGAGCGGGCGCGTCCGGAGTGCTGACCTCGGGTCGATGCATCCGTATCGTGGGGGGAGCGCCGCTCCGAGGGGCGCTGCAGCACCCGTTCCACCCACCGCTCCGGGGCCCCGGGCGGCCGGCCCCGGCAGAAAGCGCACACCATGGCACGCATCCACGACGACGTGACCCAGCTCGTCGGCAGGACCCCTCTCGTCCGCATCAACCGGCTGGAGGGCGCCGACCAGGCGACGGTCCTCGCCAAGCTCGAGTTCTACAACCCCGCGAACAGCGTGAAGGACCGCATCGGCGTCGCCATCATCGACGCGGCCGAGGCCTCCGGCGAGCTGCACCCCGGCGGGACGATCGTCGAGGGCACGAGCGGCAACACCGGCATCGCGCTCGCGATGGTGGGCGCCGCCCGCGGCTACAAGGTCGTCCTCACGATGCCCGAGACGATGTCCGTCGAGCGCCGGGTCCTCCTCCGCGCCTACGGAGCCGAGATCGTGCTCACCCCCGGCAGCGAGGGCATGCGCGGAGCGGTCGAGCGCGCCCGCGCGATCGTCGACGAGACCCCCGGCGCGATCCTCGCCCGCCAGTTCGAGAACGCCGCCAACCCCGAGGTGCACCGCCGCACCACCGCGGAGGAGGTCTGGGAGGACACCGACGGCGAGGTCGACGTCTTCGTGGCCGGCATCGGCACCGGCGGCACCATCACCGGAGTCGGCCAGGTGCTCAAGGAGCGCAAGCCCGGTGTGCAGATCATCGGAGTGGAGCCGATCGACTCCCCGCTCCTCACCCAGGGCACCGCCGGTCCGCACAAGATCCAGGGCATCGGCGCCAACTTCGTCCCCGCGATCCTCGACCGCGAGGTCTACGACGAGATCATCGACGTGACGCTCGACGACTCCGTGCGGGTGGCCCGCGAGATGGCCGCGCAGGAGGGGATCCTCGGCGGCATCTCCTCCGGCTCGATCATGTGGGCCGCCCTCGAGGTCGCGAAGCGCCCCGAGAACGCGGGGAAGACCATCGTCGCCATCGTCTGCGACTTCGGCGAGCGGTACATCTCGACCGTCCTGTACGAGGACCTCCGCAGCTGAGCCCCTCGAGACGAGGCGGGACGCCCCGCTCCGGACGCGACGGTCGGCCGGAGCGCCGCGTCCCGTCCGGACCGGAGCGTCCCGGGCTCCTCGCCCTGCTCCGCGAGGACGTCCGCACCGCCCGGGAGCGCGACCCCGCCGCCCGGAGCGCGGTGGAGGTCGTCCTCTCCTACCCGGGAGTGCATGCGGTCTGGGTGCACCGCGTCGCGCACGCCTGGTGGCGGCGGGGCCTCCGCCTGCCCGCCCGGCTGCTCAGCCAGGCGGCGCGCGCGGCGACCGGAGTGGAGATCCACCCCGGTGCGACCATCGGCCGGCGTCTGTTCATCGACCACGGCATGGGCGTCGTCATCGGCGAGACCGCGCGGATCGGCGACGACTGCATGCTCTACCACTCCGTCACGCTGGGCGGGAGGTCGGCCCGGCGCGAGCGTCGGCACCCCACGCTCGGCGACCGGGTGGTCGTCGGCGCCGGCGCGGTCGTCCTGGGCCCGCTCGTGCTCGGATCCGACGTCAGCGTGGGCGCGAACGCCGTCGTGGTGAAGGACGCGCCCGACGGGGCGGTGCTCGTCGGCATCCCGGCCCGCGATCTGCGCGATCAGGGCGGGGAGGAGGACCCGCTCGCCGAGTCCGGCCGCTCCACCGGCCCGGCGGGACGCGTCTAGCCGGCGACGCTCAGTCGTCGCCCCTCGGCGAGATGTCGCGCGGGGCGCTCTTGATCTGCGCGAAGGCGTCCAGTGCGTGCGCCCGCGTCTCCTTGAGGTCGACGAGGGGCGCCGGGTAGCCGTCCGCGCCTCCGGTCAGCGTGTCCCCTAGCGTCCACGGCTCGTGCACGGCGGCGCCCTCGACTCCGCCGAGCTCCGGCACGTTGTGGCGGATGTACTCGCCGGCCGGGTCGAACTTCCTCGACTGCGTGACCGGGTTGAAGACCCGGAAGAACGGCGACGCATCGGCTCCCGAGCCCGCGACCCACTGCCAGTTCGCGGCGTTGCTCGCTGGGTCCGCGTCCACCAGGGTGTCCCAGAACCACTCCTCGCCCACCCGCCAGTCGACCAGCAGGTTCTTGATCAGGAACGACGCGGTCACCATCCGGACCCGGTTGTGCATGTAGCCGGTGCTCCAGAGCTCGCGCATGCCGGCGTCCACCAGGGGGTAGCCGGTGCGCCCCTGGTGCCAGGCGTCGATCGCCTCCTGGCCGGGGCGTCCCCACGGGAAGGAGTCGAACCGGGTGTCGAAGTTCGCGGTCGCCAGATCCGGCCAGTGGAACAGCAGGTGGTAGCAGAACTCGCGCCAGAGCACCTCGGAGAGGAACCGGTCGCTGCCGTCGCCGCGGTGCAGGCCCTTCGCGTGCGCCTCCTCCAGGGCGTGCCACACCTGGAAGGGGCTGATCTCGCCCCACCTCAGGTGCGGGGAGAGGTTCGAGGTGGCGTCCTCCGCCGGCCGGTCGCGACCGTCGGCGTAGTCGTCGAGCTGCTCCGCGAGGAACGCGCGCAGCCGGTCGGCCGCCGCCTTCTCGCCGGGGACCCAGCGCTCGCGCAGCCCTCCCGCCCAGTCGGGACGCGTGGGCAGCAGCTCCCAGTCGTCGAGGGAGTCGGAGGCGATCTCTCCCGTGACGCCGTCGAGCGAGCGGGGGCGGGGGAGCGGCGCGCGCGGCGTCGGCTTGGCGCGGCAGGCGCGGGCGAAGGGCGTGTAGACGGAGTAGGGGCCGCCCGCGCCGGTCTGCACGGTCCACGGCTCGAACATCAGCGAGCCCTGGTGGCTCTCGGCCTCGAGGCCGCCGTTGCGGAGCGATTCCTTCACCGCCGCGTCGACGGTGCGCTCGGCCCTCCCGTAGCGGCGGTTCCAGTGCACGGCTCCGGCGCCGATCTCCTCGGCGAGCTGGAGGACGACGGCCTCGGCCGGCCCGCGGCGCAGGATCAGCGGGGCGCCGTGCTCGCGCAGGTCGGCGGCGAGGGCTGCGAGGCTGCCGTGCAGCCACCAGCGGGAGGCGCCCCCGAGCGGACGGATGCCCGCCGACTCCTCGTCGAGCACGTAGCAGACCGCGACGGGGCCGCCACGGTCGATCGCGGCGCGCAGAGCGGGGTTGTCGGCCAGGCGCAGGTCGTCGCGGAGCCAGACGAGGGTGGGGGAGGTGTCACTCATGGTGACCACCATGATCCGCGAGTCCCGCGCCGCGGCGAAGACCTGGCCGGTCGCTGCGGCCCGTGCTAGCGGGGACGGATCAGGCGGAGGCGATGCCGTCGCGGAGCTTGTCGCAGAGCGCGGTCAGCTGCTTCAGCTCGTCCTCGTCGAGGACGCCGCCGACCTGCTCCGAGATGGTCCTCATGTGGGTGAGCGCGACGCGGCGGAAGAGCGCGTAGCCCTCGTCGGTGATCGCGATGATCGTGCCGCGGGCGTCCGCCGGATCCTCGCTCTTCTCGACGCAGCCGCGGGCGGCGAGCCGGTCGATCAGCCTGCTGACGCTGGGCTGCGTCAGGAGGACGTGCCGGTTCAGGTCGCGCAGCCGTGCGCGCCGACCGGGCTGCCGGGTGAGGTTGAAGAGCACGTCGTACTCGTTCATCGAGATCTCCCGCGAGGGGAACTCGGTGCTCAGGGTGCGCATCACCTGGACCTGGGCGCGGAAGAGCGACTCCCAGGCGGCGACGGCCTCTCTCGACCCCACTGGTCCTCCTTCACGGCACTCAGGAAGCGGTTCCCTGACATCCAGACGCCGTACAGCCTACGCCGGGGTGCTGGGAGGAGGGGAGTCGGAGGAAGGGGGCCGGGGGAACGACAGAAGGCCGGCCGCTGAGGCGAGCGGCCGGCCTTCATTCCCTTGCACCAAGAGTGTCCTGCAATCACTTCTCGCGCTTCCCGCCACAGCAAACGGTCGACGCACTTGAACTATATAACGACCCGGTAACGACGCAACCCTCTCTTTCCTGAATCCTCCCTGAGCCGCCCCGCCCCGCCCGTCGCCGCGCCCGCCCGCGCTCCGCACGACTCTCTCCTGACCCAGGACGCCCCGTCTGCTGCCTCCGACGTCCGCACCGAACCGCAGCCCATCCCTGACCGTCGACGGACACGACGAGCACCCCCTGCCCTCGTCCCCCGCCGACGCGGCCCGGCCCCGTCGTCCTGCCCCGCGAGGCGCGCCCCGCCCCCCACGGCCTCGGCCACACAGCAGGCCGCCGAGCAGCCCTCCAGGTGTGAGGAGCGGTCGCGCGCATCCGTCGAGGTCGAGAGGACGTCCCGCCCTCGAGGCGAATGCGGGAAACGCGTGTCAGCGTTTCCCGCTAGCCGGTCGCGATCCGCTCTCCGAATCGCGACAACGGGTGAAGCCGACCGCGGCGAGGAGAACGCAAGCGTTCTCCTCGCAATTCAGAACAGATCCGGCGACGGCGTCGACGCGTAGCGGATGGCGACGTCGGCGTGGCGGTCGAAGCGGTAGCCGACTCCGCGGACGGTGCGCACGATCTCCTCGTAGCGGCCGAGCTTGGCGCGGAGGCGGCGGACGTGGACGTCGATGGTGCGCTCGTTCGGCGCGTCGTCGTCCGCGGCGCCCCAGAGCGAGGCGATGAGCTCGGCGCGCTCGATGGTGCGGCCCTCGCGGAGCACGAGGTACTGGAGGAGCTCGAACTCCTTGTAGGTGAGGGGGGTGGTCTCCTCGTCGAGGATGACGCGCTTGCGGGAGATGTCGATGACGACGCCGCCGGGTGCACGGTCGGGATCGGGCTCGGCGTCGGAGCGGCGCTTGGCGACGGCGGCCGGGTCCTGCAGCGCGAGGCGGACCACGTCCACGTCGCGGCCGCCGGCGCCCTGCGGGGCGAGGGCGACGGAGGCGTAGGTCTCGGCGTCGGGGGCGAGCTGCGCCGTGACGCGCTTGAGCTCCTCGACCAGGCGGCCGAGGTCGACTCCGGCGGCACGGGCCTTGGCCTCGTCGATGCCGACGTAGAGGGCGAAGCCGCGGGCCTCGGTGCCCTGGGGGACGGCGCGGAGGCGGGGCGCTGCGGGCGCGGCGTCGGCGACCGGCTGGAGGCGGGGCGCCTCGGTGGGGGTGGTGGCGGTGGCGGTGCGGGTGTGGAGGAGGGTCATGACGAGTCCTTGGCTGGTCGGATCCGGGACGAGTGTCCGAGGGAGCGGATCCGGGTGTGCGCGATCGAGCCGGCCCGCGGTGCGCGGTGGCGGCAGAGACGGATGCGGGGCATCCAGGGGATCGTCCGCGCCTCGGACGCTCAGCCGATCGTGACGATCAGCGGGCGGAGGCGGTGCGGGGATCCGGCGAGGTCAGTTCCTCATGCACACATTCGACAGCACATGACGGGGCCACCGGCCATCATCATGCCGGCATTCCCGATGGCCTCGAGGGAGGTCGGGGCGTGCAGGGTGTCAGTCATGTCCGCCAGTAAAGCGGAGGCCGGTGCACGGCGTCAACACTTCCGTCGGGATGGACGGCGCGTCGGGGGTGGTTCCGGTGCTCGGGAGGAGGCGCGCGCCGTGATTGGGGACCTCGATGCGCCCGCTGCGCGGGCTGCTCGATCCGCAGGATGGGCTTTGCCGGACGGTCGCGGTGGGGGCTGTCGAGACCCTCGCTGCGCCGGCCGACCGGCACGGCTCAGCGGGGCTTCCTGTTCCGGGGCGCGACGGAAGGCCCGCTCGTACGGGGGCCGGCGGGCTCAGCCCGCGAGGCCGTAGAGGCGGTCGCCCGCGTCGCCGAGGCCGGGGACGATGTAGCCGAGCTCGTTGAGCTTCTCGTCGAGGGAGCCGAGGACGATGGTCACGTCGCGGTCGCCGAAGGCCTTCTCGACGGCGGCCAGGCCCTCGGGGGCGGCGAGCAGGCAGACGGCGGTGACGTCGACCGCTCCCCGGTCGAAGAGGAACTGGATGGCCGCGACGAGCGAGCCGCCGGTCGCGAGCATCGGGTCGAGGACGAAGCACTGGCGGTTCGACAGGTCGTCGGGCAGGCGCTCCGCGTACGTGGTCGGCTCGAGCGTCTCCTCGTTGCGTGCCATGCCCAGGAAGCCGACCTCGGCGGTCGGGATGAGCTTGACCATGCCCTCGAGCATCCCGAGGCCGGCCCGGAGGATCGGGACGACCAGCGGCTGCGGGTCGCTGAGCGCGAGGCCGGTGGTCTGCGTCACGGGGGTCTCGATGGTGACGGTGCGGGTGCGGACGCCGCGGGTGGCCTCGTAGGCGAGGAGCGTCATCAGCTCCTCGGCGAGCTGCCGGAAGGTGGGGGAGGGGGTGCGCTTGTCACGCAGCACGGTGAGCTTGTGGGTGATCAGCGGGTGGTCGGCTACGTGGACGCGCATAAGCTCAATCTACTGGCCGGAGCGGCGCCCCACCGGCCGCAGCGGGCCGCCGCAGGAGGGGGAGCGATGCGCGACAGCGATCTCCGCGTCCCCCGCCGCTCCGAGGAGTGGATGGGCCTGGCGCTCGACGAGGCGCGGCGGGCCGCGGGCTGGGGCGACGTCCCCGTGGGCGCGGTGGTCCTCGACTCGGAGGGTGCGGTGCTCGGGCTGGGGCGCAACGAGCGCGAGCTGCGGCGGGATCCGACGGCGCACGCCGAGGTGGTCGCGATCCGCGCGGCGGCCGAGGCCCGCGGCGACTGGCATCTCGAGGGCTGCACGCTGGTGGTCACGCTCGAGCCGTGCGTGCTCTGCGCCGGAGCGATCCTGGCGGCGCGGATCGACCGCGTCGTCTTCGGTGCGTGGGACGAGAAGGCGGGCGCCTCCGGATCCGTGCACGACCTCCTCCGCGACCGCCGGCACAACCACGTGGTCGAGGTGTACCCCGGGGTCCGCGCCGCGGAGTGCTCGCGGCTCCTGCTCGACTTCTTCGCCGACCGCCGCTGACGCCGACCGCCGCTGACGCCGACCGCCGCCGAACCCTCAGCTCGGAGCGCCCAGCCACTCCGTCAGCGCGAGCCGCGTCGCCGCGTGCATCCGCTCGAAGCGCTCCGCCGCGACGTCGTCGGCGAGCACGGCGGCGTCGTAGCCCGCCGCTCCTGCCCACTCCCCGTCGCCCTCGAGCCACTGCGCGGCCATCGTGCCGGTCAGCTCGGGGTGGAACTGCACGCCGAGGAGCCAGTCCTCCACGGCGAACGCCTGCACCTCGCCCGCCGGCGACGACGCCAGCAGCGCTGCTCCGCTCGGCAGCGCGAAGGTGTCGCCGTGCCACTGCATCACGTCGACGCCGGCGAGGTGCCGGAGCGGGGAGCCGGCGCCCTCCTCCGTGAGCACGACCGGGCGGAAGCCGACCTCGCGGGCCGATCCGGGATGGACGGACTCGCCCAGGGCGGTCGCGATCAGCTGCGCTCCGAAGCAGACGCCGAGCGTGGGACGGCGGTGGTGCATCCGGTCCTGCAGGAGCGCGATCTCGGGGCTGATGAAGGGGTGCCGCGAGGTCTCGTAGACGCCGGCGCTGGAGCCGAGCGTGACGACGAGGTCGGGGGCGAGGATGTCGATCGCGTCGAGGTCCGTCCCTGCGACGGCGTCGACGGCGAACCCCCGCTCGGTCAGCATCGGCTCGAGCGCGCCGAGCCCGGCACCGCGCTCGTTGACGATCGCCAGGGCCCGGCGCATCTCAGGCGCTCCCCTGCGGCGCGGCCGGCGGGGAGGCGGCGGGCGGAGCGGAGGCGGCCGGAGCGGCCGCGGCGGCCGTCCCTTCCGCCTCCGTCACGGCCGGACGGGCCGCCGCCGATCCTGCGCGTCCACGGTCGACGTCGGGCTCGAGGTAGATCGTGGTGGCGGCCGGGACGGCCTCGCGGATCCGCTTCTCCGCGGCGTCGATCCCGGCGGCCACGTGCTCGAGGGTCTCGGCGGCCGGGAAGGCGAGCTTCGCGGCCACGAGGATCTCGTCCGGCCCGAGGTAGAGGGTGCGCATGTGGATGACGCGCTCGACGTCGCGCCCGGCCTCGAGCGCGGCGCGGATCGAGGCGGCGTCGGCGGGGGTCGCCCCCTCGCCGACCAGCAGGCTCTTCGTCTCGACGCCCAGCACGATCGCCACCACGATCAGCAGGGTGCCGATCATGATCGTTCCGATCGCGTCGTAGACCGAGTCGCCGGTGATCACGGTCAGCCCGACTCCGAGCAGCGCGAACGTCAGGCCGGTGAGCGCGGCGACGTCCTCGAGGAGCACGACCGGCAGCTCCGGCGCCTTCGCCCGGCGGATGAACTGGAACCAGGACTGCGAGCCGCGGACCCGGTTCGACTCCTTCACTCCCGTGCGCAGCGAGTAGCCCTCGAGGCAGATCGAGATCACGAGGACCAGGATCGGCAGCCAGGCGTTCTCGAGCTCGTGCGGCTCGGCGATCTTCTCGATGCCCTCGTAGAGCGAGAAGACGCCGCCGACCGAGAACAGGATGATCGACACCACGAAGGCGTAGACGTAGCGCTCGCGCCCGTAGCCGAACGGGTGCTCCTCGTCGGCGGCCTTCCGCGACTTGCGGCCGCCGAGCAGCAGGAGCAGCTGATTGCCGGAGTCGGCGAGCGAGTGCACGCCCTCGGCGAGCATGGAGGCGGATCCGGAGAAGAACCAGGCGACGAACTTCGTCAGGGCGATGCCGAGGTTGGCCGCGAGCGCCGCGATGATCGCGGTGCCGCCTCCGGATGCGCTCACGTGGTCTCCTCGGGCTCGCCGCTGGATGGTCGGGCCATCCTACGAGGCGCCGGACCGCACCCGGACCCCCTTGCCGCGGGCTCTTCGTAGGATGAGCGGCGTGACCGATGCGCCCGTCCTGCTCCCGTCCATCGCCGTCCTCGGCCTCGGCTCGATGGGGGGTGCGATCCTCCAGGGCCTGCTGGCTCCCGACGTGCGCGTCGAGGGGGGCGTGCGGGTGACCAACCGCGACTCCGCGAAGGCCGCCGCGTGGGACGGCCACCCGGTGGTCACCGCCTTCGCCACCGCGGACGACCCGGAGGCCAACCGGCGCGCGGTCGAGGGCGCGGCGATCGTGCTCGTGGCCGTCAAGCCGCACATGGTGCCGGACCTGCTCGACGAGATCGCCGACGCGCTCGCCCCGGGCGCGGTCGTCGTCTCCGTCGCCGCCGGCGTGACCGCGGCCACGTTCGAGCGGCACCTGCCCGCGTCCGTCGCCGTGCTCCGCTCGATGCCGAACACTCCCGCGGTCGTGGGCCGCGCCGTCACCGGCCTCAGCGCGGGCACGCGGTCCGGCGACGAGGACCTGGCGCTCGTGCGCCGCCTGTTCGAGACGGTCGGCGAGGTGGTCGAGGTGCCGGAGTCGCAGCTCGACGCGCTCTCGACGATCTCCGGCTCGGGGCCCGCCTACGTGTTCCTGCTGATCGAGGAGCTCATCGCGGCCGCTGTCGCGAAGGGCTTCAGTCCGGAGCAGGCGTCGACGATGGTGGTCGGCACGTTCCGCGGCGCGGCCGAGCTGCTCGCGGACTCCGGCGAGGAGCCGGCGGAGCTGCGCCGGCGGGTCACGAGCCCGAAGGGCACCACCGAGCGGGCCGTCGCGGTCCTGCAGGAGGCCGACCTCGCCGCCCTCTTCACGCGGGCGACCGACGCCGCGCTGGCCCGCGCCCGCGAGCTCGCCGCCTCCTGACTCCGCCCTCCTCTCCGCGAGATGCCGCTCGGGTACGCGACACCCCGGAGCGGGCGTACCGGAGCGGCATCCCGCAGAGGAGGAGGAGGGAGGGGGCGCGGGTCAGGAGCCGAGGGCCGCGAAGCGCTCGATGTCGCTGGGGGTGCCGCTGACCACGATGAGGTCGTGGTTCGAGACGACGGTCTGCTCGGTCGCGTAGGTGAAGGGCTTGCCCGGGCTCTTGACGCCGACGACGGTCACGCGGTGCTTGCGGCGCACGCCCGACTCCGTGAGCGTCAGCCCCCGGATCGGCTTGGGCGGGTACATCTTCGCGAGCACGAAGTCGTCGTCGAACTCGATGAAGTCGAGCATGCGGCCCGAGACCAGGTGCGCGACGCGCTCGCCCGCCTCCGCCTCGGGGTAGATCACGTGGTTCGCGCCGATCCGCTCGAGGATCTTGCCGTGCGAGCGCGAGATCGCCTTCGCCCAGATCTGCGGGATCTTGAGGTCGACGAGGTTCGCGGTGATCAGCACGGACGCCTCGATGGAGGAGCCGACCGCGACGACGGCGACCTGGAAGTCCTGCGCGCCGATCTGCGCGAGGGCGTCGAGCGAGCGGGCGTCGGCCTGCACCGCGTGGGTGACCCGCTCCGACCACTTCTGCACGAGACCGGCGTCGGCGTCGATGGCGAGGACCTCGCGGTCGAGGCGGTCGAGCTGGCCGGCCGTGGCGGCTCCGAAGCGCCCGAGGCCGATCACCAGCACCGGGGCGTCGTACCTGATGCGGTCAACCAACGATGGGCCTCTCTTCCGGTCGTCTGAACAACTGCCTCCGCTGGCTCGCGGCGAGCGCGGCGGCGAGAGTCACGGTACCAACGCGGCCCATGAACATCGTCAGCGCCAGGATGTAGACCCCGGACGGCGGCAGCTCCGCGGTGAGCCCCGTCGAGAGCCCGGAGGTCGCGAAGGCCGAGATCACGTCGAAGAGCACGTGGTCGAGCGAGGCCTTGGTGATGTGCAGGATCAGGACGCTCGACACGGCGACCGTCGTCGCGCCCCACAGCACGACCGAGACGGCCAGGCGGAGGACGTCGTTCGGGATCCGGCGGCCGAACGCCTCCATGTCGTTGTTGCCGCGGGCCTCGGCGAAGGCGGCCAGGAACAGGATCGCGAGGGTCGTGACCTTGATCCCGCCGGCCGTGGAGGCCGATCCTCCGCCGATGAACATCAGCATGTCCGTCACGAGCAGGCTCGAGCCGTTGAGGTCGGGGACCGAGATCGTCGAGAAGCCGCCCGACCGCGTCATCGTCGAGAGGAAGAAGGACTGGAAGACGGTGTCTCCCGCATCGAGGCTGCCGAAGGTCCTCGGATTGTCGAACTCGAGCACGATGTAGAGGACGGCCCCGGCGACGAGCAGGATCACGGAGGTGACCAGCGTCAGCTTCACGTGCACCGACCACTTGCGCGGGCGCCGCCAGCCGCGGGAGAAGGCGTAGATGACGGGGAAGCCGATCGAGCCGAGGAAGACGCCGAGCATCAGGATGCCGAGGAACCAGTAGTCGTCCTCGAAGGGGGTGAGTCCCGCGGCGTTCGGGGCGAAGCCGGTGTTCGTGAACGCCATCGCGGAGTAGTAGAAGGAGTGCCAGACGGCTTCGCCGATCGGGATCCCGTCGATCAGCATCCGCGGGAACAGCAGGAGCGCGACGATGATCTCGATCGCGGCGGCGCTGATCGCGACGGTGGCGAGCAGTCCGCCGATCTCGCCCAGGCGCACGGCCTGGCCCTCGGCGACGGGGCCGGAGTGGATCCGCAGCGGGTTCGAGTCGCTGGCGACCATGAGCTTCGCCCGGAGCCCGAGGCGGCGCGAGATCGCCAGGCCCATGATCGAGGCGAGCGTCAGCACTCCCAGAGCGCCGATGTTCACGCCGACGAAGATGATCGAGTGGCCGAACGCCGACCAGTGCGTCGCCATGTCGACCGTCGCGAGGCCGGTCACGCAGATCACCGACATCGCGGTGAAGAAGGCGTCGTGCAGCGGAGTGACGGTGCCCGTGGTGCTCGACACCGGCAGCGAGAACAGCAGGGTGAAGACGAGCACGAGCGCCGAGAAGATGAGGATCGCGAAGCGGGACGGCGAGCGTCCGGCGAAGTCGTCGATGAGGTCGCGGGCCCGCTCGAACCCCGACCAGGGGGAGACGGGCGAGACGCCCACGGGGCTGCGGAACTGCTGCCGAACCACCACGGCGGATCCTCCACTCGATCGCGGCCATGCTACCCGCTCGGTGCCGGGCCCCCGGGGCGCTGACTAGCCTGGGCGCATGGCTGACATCTTCGGGGTGATCGCGGACGGGACCCGCCGGGACATCCTCGCCCTGCTGCTCGAGCAGCGGCGGGACGGCTCGGCCGAGGGCATGAGCGTGTCGCGGATCGTGGCGCGCCTCGAGCTGAGCCAGCCGACCGTCTCGAAGCACCTCAAGGTGCTGCGCGAGACCGGCCTCGTCACGGTGCGCGAGAGCGGACAGCACCGCTTCTACGCGCTCGAGTACGCGCCACTGGCGGAGGTCGAGGACTGGCTGCTGCCCTTCCTCGCCGAGGACGAGGCGGCCGGCGCCCTGCTCGACGCTCCGACCGCGGCCCGGGCGGAGTCGCTGGGTCGGGCGCTCGCCGAGCGCACCCACCAGGTCAGCACCGTGGTGCAGGACATCCAGCGGGGCGTCAGCGAGGGAGCGACGAAGGTGGCGGAGGCGCTGCGCATCCGCAAGTGAGGGGCGCCGAGGAGCCGGAAACGGTGGAGCCCCGGGTCGTGTAAGCTCGCGGGAGCCAGTTTTTCGTAAGCGGCCGCCCGTCGGGCGGTCGACCCCCTGAACGTTGTGAGGTCTTCGTGGGTTCTGTCATCAAGAAGCGTCGCAAGCGTATGGCGAAGAAGAAGCACCGCAAGCTGCTTCGCAAGACTCGCCACCAGCGTCGCAACAAGAAGTAGGCTCGCGCCTCTTCCCACTCGAGCGTCCGCCCTTCCGGGGTCGGGCGCTCGTCTGCGTTCACGGATCATCCCGGCGGCGCTCGCCGTCTCGGCGCCCGTCGCCGGGGCCGCCGTACACTGACCGCATGGTGGACGTGGAGCTGACGCTCGTGGGCAAGCCGGGCTGTCATCTCTGCGACGACGCGCGGACCGTGGTCGAGCAGGTGGTCGCCGATCTGGGCGGCGAGGCGTCGGTCGCCGTCTCGGAGGTGTCGATCCTCGACGATCCCGAGCTGCACGAGCGCTTCGTCGAGGAGATCCCGGTGGTACTGATCGACGGGCGCGTGCACACCTTCTGGCGGGTCGATCCCGCGCGGCTCCGGCGGGCCCTCCTCGATCGCGGGTGAGCTTCGACCGGGCCGTCCGGACGGAAGCACGACCGCGACGTCCCTCTGACGGGGGACGGGACGGCTCGCGAAAGCTCGCCTCTCGCCCTTACCCTCGTGAGGGGGGAGTGCGCTCCTCCGTGCGCGGACGCAGATCGTCGCCCGTGGAGGAAGGAACCGCCATGCCGTCATCCCGCCGACTCGCCCTGCCCGCCGCCGCTCTCGCGGCGCTCGTGCTCGGCCTGGCCCTCCCCGGAGCGGCCGTCGCGGCACCCTCCGCCTCGACGGTCTCGACCACGGTCGAGCAGCCGGCCGCGACGACCATCCCCGGCGTGCCGGAGGATCCCGAGCAGCCGGGCGACGGCGGCTCCGACCCCGTTCCCGGCGTCCCCGAGGAGCCGTCCGTTCCCGGAGTGCCCGAGGAGCCGGCAGAACCCGAGCAGCCCGCGCCCGTCGACCCCGCGCCCGTCGACCCCGCGCCCGTGGACCCCGCGCCGGTCGATCCGGCACCGGTCGACCCCGCGCCCCAGCAGCCGAGCCAGCCCTCCACCGGCGGCGGATCCACCGGCGGCGGCTCGACCGGCGGCGGCTCGACCGGCGGCGGCTCGACCGGCGGCGGCCAGCAGGGCGGCTCCGGCGGCGGTCAGCCCTCCACCGGCGGCGGATCGTCCTCCGGCGGCTCCGGCTCCGGCGGCGGCACCACCGGCGGAGCGACGTCCGGCGGCACCTCCGGCGGCGGCACCACAACCGGCACCACCACGTCCGGCAGCGCCGGCTCCTCCGGTGCGGGCGCCGTCACTCCGGCGGCGTCGGCCCCCGGACGCACCGAGCTCGGCACCTCGACCGAGGGCGCGAAGCCGGCGGCCGGTGCCGCGACCGCGGACGTCTTCCTCACCCGCGAGCTCGCCGTGCAGCCGGAGGCGCTCACCGTCGAGCTCGCCCGCTTCTACGGCGTCGGCTTCTCGTACACCGGCTTCGCCAGCGGCGAGGCCGTCTCCGCGGTCCTCCGCGACCCGAACGGCACCAAGACCCCGCTGACCCTCGAGGCGGGCAGCGGCACCGCGACCGTGCCGACCGCGCTGATCACCAAGTCGGGCGCCTTCACGGTCGACCTCACGGGCGACCAGGGCTCCGCCGCCAAGGTCGTCTTCCGGCTCGCGCCCTCCACCGGCAACGGCCTCCTGCTCGAGCCGCGCGAGTTCGGCGACGGCAGCACCGAGGCGCCCCGCGGCGCCGTCTGGGGCTTCGACGCCGACGAGGAGGTCGCCGTGGGCGCCTTCGAGACCTCCGGGTCCCGCGCCGACCTGGCCGCCGGCGACGTCGCCGTGCAGTCCGACTCCATCGGCTGGGCCGAGCTGGCGCTGGGCGACGCGGTCATCGCCGACCCCGACCCCTCCGTCTACTGCGTCGTCGCCTTCGGCCGCGAGTCGCACCGCACGGCAGCTGTGACCGTCTCCTACCGTGACAGCGACACCACGGCCGCACCGTGGGAGGCGCAGCAGGTCTGCGGCACCGCGATCAGCGCCGCGCGCACCGCCTTCCTCAGCACGGCCGCCTCGGCGGGACCGGCCGGCATCACACCGACCACCGCGCTGATGATCGGCGGCGGCGCGGTCGCCGCGTCGCTCGTCGCCTGCGCGGCCGTCCTGGTCGTGATGCGCCGCCGGCGCATGAACACGGACCTCTTCATCGGCGGACCGCTGCCGCGCACGCAGAGCGACTGACGCGTCCGGAGGACGAGGGAAGGCCCGCGGGACGCGATCCCGCGGGCCTTCCCTCGTCCTCTCCCGGCGCTCAGTCGGCCGCGGTGAAGCGGAGGAGGATCGTCCGCGCCTCCGGCCGCAGCTGGAAGTCGGGCCACACGTCCGGACCGCACGCGCGGGAGCCCAGGCCGTGCTGGGCGGCGTCGATCACGAGGACCGCGCGCTCCGATTCCGGCAGCTCGTGCGGGTGCGCGGCGGCCGTGATCTCCTGCGGCGTGTGCCGCGCCAGGGTGAAGCCGGGGAGGCGCCCGTGCAGGTCGCGCGCGGCTTCGATGCGGAGGCGGGGCGAGCCCGCCTCCGTCAGCGTCAGCTCGCGCACCCTGCTGCGGTGACCGCTCTCCTGCGGGCGGGCGTACGGAGTCGTCAGCCGGTCCATCTCCGCCGTGAAGCGCCCCACCCGCGCGGCCCGGAGGCTGTCGGGGTAGGACTCGAGCGGGCCGGTGCCGAACCACTCCGCGCCGTCGATCGACGCGGGCAGGTCGATCCGGATGCCCAGCCGCGGCCAGACGGAGTCCCAGCCCCGGGTCGGCACGAGGTCGACGCGGAGGACCGTGCTCTCCCCGTCGACGCTCCAGCGCTCCTCCATCAGGAGTCCCGCGTCGAAGTCCGCGGCCGAGAAGCGGGTCACGCGGCGGAGCCCGGCGGAGGCGTCCACCTCCTGCACGCGGCCGACCAGGCGGTCGAGTCCGGCCTCGCGCCAGCGGGCGGCGGAGGACGGGGCAGGGGTCCCGCGGCCGTCGCCGTCGTACGGGTCGCCGGAGACGTAGCCGGGGAAGCCCGCGCCCTCGTCGTTGTCGGTCGGGGCGCGCCAGAGCTCGGCGCGCGGTCCGTCGACGGGCAGGCCGGCGAGGGAGGCGAGCCGGCCGTCGCGGAACCGCGCGACTCCGAGCGCGCCGCCCTCGAGGGGCGGAGCGGCGCGGACGGCGCGGGTCCACGCGGGCACCGCCGACGGCACGGCGAGGAGGTGCTGACCGGTGGAGAGCACGTGGCCCTCCTCCGCCCAGGCGGTCGAGGCGTCGAGGACCGCGTCGACGGTGAGCCAGGTCTCGCCGCCGGGGCGCACGTCGAGCGGGGGGAGCTCCACGTGCACGGCGTCGCCGGCCGCGACCACCGGGGCGTCGAGCACTCCCTCTGCGGTGACCCGCCCGTCCCGCTCGACCCGCCACGCGAAGCGCAGATCGGCGGTGGAGGCGTCGTGCCGGCGGTTCTCGATGACGACGCCGTCGCCGCGGACCGTGAGGCGCACCGGAGCGACGATCTGCTTCCACTCGAACAGGCCCGGGCTGGGCGTGCCGTCGGAGAGCACCATGCCGTCCATCACGAAGTTGCCGTCGTGCACCACCTCGCCGAAGTCGCCGCCGTACGCGTAGTACTCGACGCCCTCCGGCGTGCGCGCCCGCAGGCCGTGGTCGCGCCACTCCCAGACGAAGCCGCCGTGCAGCCGCGGGAAGCGGTCGACGAGGTCCTCGTACTGGTCGATCGCTCCCGGGCCGTTGCCCATCGCGTGCACGTACTCGCAGAGCAGGAAGGGCTTGGAGCGCTGCCGAGCGGACTCGCCGGGGGAGCAGCCGAGCAGCGGAGTGAGCGAGCCGTCGGTGCCGATCCGCTCGGTCTCGGGGATCGAGGAGTACATCCGCGAGTACACGTCGGTGTACGCGCCGGTGTAGTCGCCCTCGTAGTGGACGGGGCGCTCGGGGTCGCGGCCGTGCACCCAGGCGGACATCGCGGCGAGGTTCGCGCCGGTGCCCGCCTCGTTGCCGAGGGACCAGAGCACGATGCTCGGGTGGTTCTTGTCGCGCTCGACGGTCCGCTCGATGCGGTCGAGGTAGGCCTCGCGCCAGGCGGGGTCGTCGCTGGGGTTGCCCGCCCAGCCGACCCGCTCGAAGCCGTGGGTCTCGAGATCGCACTCGAGGACCACCCAGAAGCCGAGCTCGTCGGCGAGATCGAGCAGACGGGGATGCGGCGGGTAGTGGCTGGTGCGGATGGCGTTCACGTTGAAGCGCTTCATCATCGCGAGGTCCTCGCGGGCGGAGTCCTCGTCGAACGCTCGACCGCGGTCGGGGTGCGTCTCGTGGCGGTTGACTCCGTGGAAGACGACGCGCTCGCCGTTGACCAGGAAGCGGTCGCCGCGGATCTCGACCGTGCGGAAGCCGAGCCGCAGCGAGACCGTCTCGCCGGCGGAGGCGAGCGTCGCGTCGTAGAGGCGCGGAGCCTCCGCCGACCACGGCTCGACCTCGGGGACCTCGATCGCGGCGATCTCCTCCGCCGAGGCCCAGACCGTCTCGATCCCGAGCCCGGGCACGCGCAGCGTCAGCGGGAACGCGTCGGCCGCGGCGGTCACCTCCGCCTCGATCCGGCCCGCGCCGCCGGCGAAGGAGGAGCGCAGCCACACGTCCTCGATCCCGCCGACGGGGCGCGCGAGCAGGTGCACCGAGCGGAAGATCCCCGGCAGCCACCACTGGTCCTGGTCCTCCACGTAGCTCGAGGCCGACCACTGGTGCACGCGGACCACGACGAGGTTCTCGCCCGGGCGGACGACGCCGGTGACGTCGAACTCCTGCGCGAGCCGGCTGCCGGACCCGATGCCGATCTCGACGCCGTTGACCCAGACGCGGTACCGCGACTCGACCCCGTCGAAGCGCAGGACGACCGCCTCGGCGGAGTCCCACTCCTCCGGGACCACGACGGTGCGGCGGTAGTCGCCCGTCGGGTTCGCGTCCGGAACGAACGGCGGCTCGGTCGGGAACGGGAACTGCACGTTCGTGTAAGCCGGCAGTCCGTAGCGCCCGTCGCCCTGCAGCACCCAGTGCGAGGGCACCGGCATCAGGTCCCAGCCGGAGTCGTCGAACGACTCGTCCCCGACGGCGTCCACGCCCTCGCCCTCCGGCAGCACGCCGGCGCCGCCCGGGGTCCCCGGAGCGGCGGGGAGCAGGCGGAAGCGCCACTCCCCGTCCAGCGGGAGCGCCGGGGCGTCGGTGTGCAGCCACGAGCGGGGGGCCCGGCGGCGGCCGGAGCCCGGTCCGGTGTCCGTCAGGTAGTGGGAGGTCGTCGGGGGAGTCGTCACTTCACGGAGCCTTCCGTCAGGCCGCCGCGCCAGAAGCGCTGCAGCACGATCATGGCGATGGCGAGCGGGATGATCGACAGCAGGACGCCGCCGGTCGTCAGCTCGTAGAACTCGGGCAGGCGGTCGACCTGTCCGAGCCAGTTGTTCAGTCCCAGTGTGATCGGGAACAGGTTCGTGTCCGAGAGCATCACCAGGGGCAGGAAGTAGTTGTTCCAGATCCCGACCAGCTGGAAGAGGAACACGGTGACCAGCGCGGGAGTCAGGATGCGCAGCCCGAGCGTGTGGAAGATCCGCAGCTCCCCGGCGCCGTCGATGCGCGCCGCCTCGATGATCGCGGTGTCCACGGTCGCCTGAGCGTAGATCCGGCAGAGGAACAGCCCGAACGGCGAGACGAGCGAGGGGATCAGCACGCTCCAGTAGGTGTTCGCGATGCCCATCTGGCTGAAGAGCAGGAACAGCGGCAGAGCGGTCGCGGTGCCCGGCACCAGGACGCCCGCGAGGATCGTCCCGAACACGAGCCTGCTGCCGCGGAACTCGTACTTGGCCAGCGCGTAGCCGCCCGCCGCGGCGAGGTAGGTCGCGAGCAGGGCGCCCACTCCGGCGTAGAGGACGGAGTTGAGGAACCAGCGGACGAAGATGCCGTCGCCGTAGGTCAGCACTTGCGTCAGGTTGTCCCAGAGCGCGAACGTCGGGGCGAACCAGAAGCCGTAGGTGGCGAAGAGGTCCTCGGTCGTCTTGGTCGCCGCGACGACGACCCAGTAGACGGGGATGAGGAAGTAGACCGCCACGACGACGAGGATCGCGGTGACGATGATGGTCGAGGCGCGGTTGCGGCCGGCCGAGCGGTCGGGCCCGCGTCCGGCCTTCACGGGGCGGTCGGCGGTGACGACTCCGGTGGTCGTGGTCGGCGGGGTCTCGGTGCGGCTCATGACGACCTCCTGTTCGAGATCGAGAGGAACGTGAAGGAGAGCAGGAACGCGACCAGCGCGATCAGGACGGCCTGGGCGGCGGCGACGTTGTAGTCGTTGTAGGCGAAGGCCGTGGTGTACGCGCTGAGGTTCGGCGTGTACTGGCTGTCGATCGCCGGAGCGACCGTCTTCAGCACCTGCGCCTCGGCGAACAGCTGGAGCGTTCCGATGATCGAGAAGATCGTCGTCAGCACCAGCGCGGGGCGGATGAGCGGCAGCTGGATGCTGCGGGCGACGCGCCAGGTGGAGGCGCCGTCGACCTTCGCCGCCTCGTAGAGCTCGACCGGGATCGCCTTGAGCTGGGCGACGATGATCAGCATGTTGTAGCCGGTGTAGCTCCAGAGCGAAATGTTCGCGATCGACCAGAGCACCGTGTCCGCACCGAGGAAGTCGGGCTGGAGCCCGACCACGTTCGCCGCGTCGATGAGCGGGCTGAGGCCGGGCACGTAGAGGAACGACCACAGGATCGTCGCGATCACTCCGGGCACTCCGTAAGGGAGGAAGTAGGCCGCCCGGAAGAAGCCGGGGAACTTCGCCGACGCCGACTCGAGCATCAGCGCGAGGACGGTGCAGAGGGCGATCATCACCGGCACCTGGACGATGCCGAAGAGGAACATCCGCCCGATGGAGGCGATGAAGTTGCCGTCGGCGAGGGCCTGCGCGTAGTTGTCGAAGCCCGCGAACCCGCTGGTGACCCCGGCCTCGCCGAAGAGGCCGGAGCGCGTCACCTTCGTGAAGCTGGAGCCGACGGCGACGACGATCGGGACGATGAACGTGAGGACGAACAGGGCCAGGAAGGGTCCGAGGAGGATCCACGGGGCGCGGGCGACCGCGCGGCTGCGCCGGGGCGCGCCCGGCGTCCGCGTGGTGGCCGCGACCGCGGCGGCGGCGGGGGAAGTCGTGGTGGTCATGCGGAGGCCCTCCTGATGCTCAGGCCCTTGTTCTCGAAGACCGTGATGATCTGCTGCTCCGCCTCGGCGACCGCGTCCACGAGCGAGAGCCCGGACGCCTTCTTCCGGAAGCCGTCGCTGAGGATGTTGAAGGACTGCTGCGTGACGGGCCACCAGGACCAGTCCGGGTTCTGCTCCTTCGATGCGGGCACGAGGACGTCCTCGTTGTAGTTCTGCCCGCTGAAGAAGTCGCTCGGACCTTTGCGGGCCGTGCCGATCTCGCCGACCGCGGGAGACCAGCCGATGCCGCTGTTGGCGATCATCGCGTCGATGCCCTCCTGCGTGGTGGTCATCCAGACGGCGAACTCGATCGCCTCCTCCGGGTGCTTGCTGCTCGAGAACACCGCGGCGGTCGATCCGCCGAGGAAGCTCGAGCCGAAGCCGGTGTCGCCCCAGACGGGCATGGGAGCCGCGCGCCATTTGCCCGCGCCTCCGCTGACCCCCTCGATCAGGGCGTCGCCCCAGCTGCCGGTGGCGCAGGAGGCGATGCCGCCCTTCGCCGCGGCCGCGAACCACGCGGGGGAGTAGGCGCCGTAGCCGGTCTGCACCAGGTCCTGGTCGATGGCCGTGTCGAAGAAGGAGGCGACGCGCGTCGTGGCGTCGTCGGTCATGTCGATGACCCAGCCGTCCTCCTCCGGGCGCAGCCACTGCGCACCGGCCTGCGTCGCGAACGCGGCGAAGACCGAGGCGTCGGCGAGGGGGAAGCAGTCGATGTAGGAGCCGGCTCCGCGCAGCTCCGTCGCCACCGCTGCCCAGTCGTCCCAGGTCGTCGGCGGCTCCGCACCCACCTTCCCGAACACCTCGGGCTGGTAGAAGAGCGCCATCGGGCCGCTGTCCTGCGGGATGCCGTAGACGCCGCCGGTGTAGCTGACCTGGCCCCAGAGCGTGGGGTCGTACAGGTCGCGGTACTGCTCGACGCCGTACCGGGTGAGGTCGACGAGGCCGTTGACGAGCATGAACTCGGGGACGGAGCGGATCTCGACCTGGCCGAGGTCGGGCCCGCCGCCCGCGGCGAGGGCCGAGTAGAGCTTCTGGTACCCGCCCGCGTTGCCGCCGGGGATCCAGACGGCCTCGACCTGGATCTCGGGGTGCGAGGCGTTCCAGACGTCGCAGACCTTCTGCAGGTCCTTCAGCCAGCCCCAGTACTGCAGGCGGACCGGGCCGGTGGCCGGGGCGATCGTCGGCGCCGTGTTGACCGAGACGGTGCCCGGTGTCGCGCAGGCCGTCAGGCTCCCGAGTGCCGCGGTGCCGAGACCGGCGGCGATGAGCTGTCTCCGGGTGAACGGATGCATCTTCCCTCACTTCGTCGTGGTGGAGAGCCGGGGAGTCTCACCCGGCGATGATCGGGACGCTACCACGAATTCGAGTAGGTACTCGAAATTGGCGGCACTGCTCCTCCGCCGCCGCTACGCTGGCCGTTCGAGGGGCACGGCGAGGCGCCTCCAGTGCGGAGGAGGGGTCGATGGCGGAGGCGACGAGGCGACGCGGCCCGTACGCGAAGTCGGCCGAGCGCCGCCGCGCCATCATCGAGGCCGCCCACCAGGTCTTCGCCGCGCGGGGCTACGCCCGCGGCTCCCTCCAGGAGGTCGCCGACCGCGTCGGGCTCAGCCAGACGAGCCTCCTGCACTACTTCCCGTCGAAGACCGACCTGCTCTTCGCGGTCCTCGAGCACCGCGACCTGATCACGGGCGACGGTTCCTCGCCGCCGGACCCGGAGGAGGGGCTGGTCGCCGGCATCCTGCGGCAGACCCGCTACAACGAGACGGCGCCCGGAGTGATCGAGCTGTACGCCGTGCTCTGCGGCGAGTCGACGACGCAGGAGCACCCGGGGCGCGACTTCTTCGCCGCGCGGTTCCGCCGGCTCCGCAGCGAGTACGCGGCCGAGCTGCGCGAGCTCCAGGCCGCCGGGCGCCTGCGCGAGGGGTCCGATCCGGAGCGGGTGGCGGCGTCGATCATCGCGCTCTGGGACGGCGTGCAGCTGCAGTGGCTGCTCGAGCGCGACGCGGTGGACATGGTGGCGTGCCTGGCCGACTACCTCGACCTCGTGGTGCTGCCGGCTCCCTAGCCGCTGGCGCGAGGGAACCCCGGCCCGTCGAGCGGACCCGCCGTCCGCGGCGGTCTCGATGGTCCGGGGTTCCCGCGACCGTGGTGCGCGCCTAGGGCAGCAGGCGGGTCGGGCCGCGGAACAGGTAGGTGACCTCGCGGAGGTTCGCCTGGTTCAGCATCAGCATGATCACGCGCGAGAGGCCCATGCCGAAGCCGCCGTGCGGCGGGACGCCGTAGCGGAAGAAGTCGAGGTAGAACTCGAGCTCCTCCGGGTCCAGGCCCTTCTCGCGGGCCTGCTCGACGAGGACGTCGACGCGGTGCTCGCGCTGCGCTCCGGTCGAGATCTCGACGCCGTTGTAGATGAGGTCGTAGCTGTTGGTGATCGTCCCGTCGCCCTCGCGGCGCATGTGGTAGAACGGCCGGATGCTCGACGCGTAGTCGGTGAGGAACACGAAGTCGTGCCCGAACTCCTCCTGCACGTAGGCCGCGATGCGGCGCTCGCCCTCGGGGTCCATGTCGTCGTCGGCGCGGGGCACCTCGTAGCCGCGCTCGGCGACGATGCGCTTGGCCTCGGCGAGCGGGATGCGCGGGAACGGCGTGGTCGGGACGGTCAGGTCGATGTCGAAGAGCGCCTTGACCTCGGCGCCGTGCTTCTCGACGACGGCGGTGAGGCCGGCGACCATCAGCTGCTCGTGCAGCTCCATGACGTCCTCGTGCGAGTCGATCCAGGAGACCTCGGCGTCGACGCTCGTGAACTCGGTCGCGTGACGCGAGGTGAAGCTGGGGTCGGCGCGGAAGGCGGGGCCGACCTCGAAGACCTTGCCGAAGCCGGCGGGCTGCGCCATCTGCTTGAAGAACTGGGGGCTCTGCGCCAGGTAGGCCTTCGTCTCGAAGTACTCGACCTCGAAGAGCTCGGCCCGCGACTCCGAGGCGCTCGCCATGAGCTTCGGGGTGTGGATCTCGATGAAGTCGTGCTCGATCCAGTACGTGCGCAGCGCGTGCTCGAACGTGGTCTGCACACGGGCGATGAGGTTCTGCTCGGGACGGCGCAGGTCGAGGAAGCGCCAGTCCATGCGCTTGTCGATGCCGGAGTCGGGCGCGATCGGCGCCTCCGGGATCGACGCGGCGACGACCTCGAGCGTCTCGAGCTTGACCTCGATGCCGCCGAGCTTCACGCGCTCGTCGTGCTTGAGCGCGCCGGTGACGGTGATGAAGGAGCCCTGGGCGAGGCCGGAGATCTCCTCGGTGATCGCGAGGCGCGCAGCCGACGCGTCGTCGCCCTCGACGGCCTCGCGCACGGCCGGGTTCACCAGCTGCACGGCACCGGACTCGTCGCGCAGGACGACGAACTGCACCTTCTTCTGGTCGCGCACGGTCTCGACCCAGCCGGACACGCGGACGGGTCCGTCCTCGAGCGCGGCGAGCTTCTTGACAGTGGTTCGGGGGAGGCGGGTCTCGTCGGTCACGGTAGGGGAGTCTACTCGGGGGCCGCCGGGCGGCGACGGGTAGCGTCGGAGCATGAGCACCGCACTGATCACCGGCGCGTCCTCCGGCATCGGCCTCGCCTTCGCCCGGGCGTTCGCGCGCCGCGGCTGGAGCCTCGTCCTCGTCGCCCGCAGCGAGCAGCGCCTCCAGGAGGCGGCGGCCGGACTGCGCGGCCTCGGCGCCGCGGCGGTCGAGGTCCTGCCCGCGGACCTCGGCGACCGCGAGCAGGTCGAGCGCGTGCGCGCGCGGCTCGTCGATCCGGCCCGTCCGGTCCGCGTCCTCGTCAACAACGCCGGCTTCGGGATCGACGGGACCTTCGCCGAGCCGGACGTCGCCGCCCAGGACCGCGCCTTCGAGGTGATGGTGCGCTCGGTCGCCGTGCTCTCGGGCGCGGCGGCCGAGGCGATGACCACCCGCGGCCGCGGCGCGATCCTCACGGTCTCGAGCGTCGCGGGCTTCGTGCACCTCGGTCCCTACTCCGCGGTGAAGGCGTGGGCGACCGCCTTCGCGCAGTCGCTGGCCGTCGAGCTGCGCGGCACCGGCGTCCGCTCGGCCGCGCTCTGCCCGGGCTGGGTGCGCACCGAGTTCCACGAGCGGGCGGCGATGGACACCTCCTCCATCCCCTCCTTCCTCTGGCTCGATGCGGACGCGGTGGTGGAGGAGTTCCTCCGCGACGTCGCGCGCGGCTCCGTCGTCTCGGTGCCGTCGGTGCGCTTCGGGGTCCCGATGGCCGTGGTACGGCACCTGCCCGGACCGCTCGTGCGGCGGCTGTCGGCGGCGGTCTCGGCGCGCCGCTGAGGCTCCGCTCAGGTCCGGCTCAGGCGACCCTTTCCCGGCGTTCCCCCACGCCGCGTTCCGTACACTTGACGCTCGTGGTTGCCGATCAGATCCATCTCGTGCGGCACGGCGAGGTGTTCAACCCCGACCGGGTCCTCTACGGACGACTCCCGAACTTCCGGCTCTCGGATCTGGGCCACCGCATGGCCCGCTCCGCCGCCGACGACCTGCTCGAGCGCCGGCGCCACGTCACGGCGCTGATCGCGTCGCCGCTCCAGCGCACGCAGGAGTCCGCGCAGCCCATCTCGCAGGCGTTCGAGCTCGAGATCCGCACCGATGAAAGGGTGATCGAGCCGAGCAACCGCTTCGAGGGGAAGTCCCTCGCCGCGCGCAGCTCCGCCCTGCGGAACCCCAAGCACTGGCCCTGGCTCCGCAACCCCTTCGAGCCCAGCTGGGGCGAGCCGTACCTCTCCATCTCGGCGCGGATGTACGCGGCGATCGAGTCGGCGTGGGAGAGCACGGAGGAGGGCGACGCCGCGATCGTCAGCCACCAGCTCCCCATCTGGACGGTCCACCGCGCCCTCGCCGGAGAGCGCCTCTTCCACGATCCGCGCAAGCGCCGCTGCGCCCTCTCGAGCATCACGACCCTCGAGCGGCGCGGGGACGGCTTCGTCGAGGTCGGCTACTCCGACCCGGCCGCCGGCCTGCAGGGCCTGGCCACCGACGTGGGAGCGGTCTGATGCGCCGGACGGGGCGGCTCCGCGCAGCGGGCGTCCTCGCGCTGGCCGCCGCGCTCGCGCTGACGGGCTGCTCCGAGGATCCGCTCGCCGACCAGTACCGCAACGGGAGCAACAAGGGCTACATCTCGGGGGACGGCACCGTCACCGAGATCGCCGCCGCCGACCGGGACGACCCCATCGTCTTCTCCGGCACCGACGAGACCGGCGCCACCATCGACTCCGCCGACCTCGCCGGGCAGGTCGTCGTCGTCAACTTCTGGTACGCCAGCTGCGCCCCGTGCCGCGCCGAGGCCGCTGACCTCGAGACGGTGAACACGGAGTTCGCCGACAAGGGCGTGTCGTTCGTCGGCGTCAACGTGCGCGACCAGGCCCCCACCGCGGCCGCCTTCGCCGAGACCTTCGGGCTCGGCTACCCCTCCATCGTCGACACCGACTCGTCGGTGCAGCTCGCCTTCACCGGCACCGTCCCGCCGAACGCCGTGCCCACGACGCTCGTCCTCGACAGGGAGGGGCGCGTCGCGTCGCGCATCCTCGGCCAGCTCCAGGAGGCGTCGATCCTCTCGACCCTCGTGGGCGACACGCTCGCCGAGGGGGAGTAGCGGCGTGGGCGACATCGTCGTCAGCGGTCAGCTCCTGCTGGCCGTGCCGATCGCGCTCCTGGCCGGGCTCGTGTCCTTCGCGTCGCCCTGCGTGCTCCCGCTGGTGCCCGGCTACCTCGCCTACGTCGGCGGATTCACCGACGCCGACGAGCGCGCGGCACGCGGACGCCGCCGGGTCGTGCTGGGCGTCCTCCTCTTCGTGCTCGGATTCTCGCTGGTGTTCGTCCTCTACGGTGCGGCGGCGGGCACGGTCGGCTTCTGGCTGCGCCAGTACACCGACCTGATCACCCGCGTCCTCGGGCTCGTCGTGATCGCGATGGGGCTCGTCTTCATCGGCCAGTTCTCGTTCCTCCAGCGCACGCTCCGGCCCGGGATCCGTCCCGCCACCGGGCTGATCGGAGCGCCGCTGCTCGGCATCGTCTTCGGCGTCGGCTGGACGCCCTGCCTCGGCCCGACGCTGAGCTCGATCCTCGCCCTCAGCTACGGCGTGGGCTCGCCCTGGCGCGGCGCCCTCCTCGCCCTGGTCTACTGCCTCGGACTCGGCATCCCCTTCCTCCTCGTCGCCTTCGGCTTCAGCTGGGTGACCAGCACGCTCGCCTTCGTGAAGCGCCACATCCGCGTGGTCAACATCCTCGGCGGCGCCGCCCTCGTCCTGATCGGAGTCCTGATGGTCACGGGCATCTGGAACACCCTCGTCTACGGATCCCTCTCGGCGGTGATCGATGGCTTCCAGCCGGCGATCTGAGCCCGAGGAGAGCACGCGCCGCCCCGACGAGGCCGCGCAGCGGAGGACGGACGCCTCCTTCCGCCCCGCCGACCACTACGACTCCGACGGCACCGTCACGCAGCCGGCGCTCGGGTTCACCGGCTGGCTCCGCTGGATGTGGCGCCAGCTCACCAGCATGCGCACGGCGCTGTTCCTGCTGCTGCTGCTGGCGATCGCGGCGGTCCCCGGATCGCTCGTGCCGCAGCGCTCCTCCGACCCCAACGGCGTGACCCAGTACTTCGTCGACAACCCCGACCTCGCGCCCCTGCTCGACAGGGTGCAGGCGTTCGACACCTACACCTCCGCCTGGTTCTCGAGCATCTACCTGCTGCTGTTCATCTCCCTGATCGGCTGCATCGTCCCGCGCACGCGCCACCACTTCCAGGCGATGCGGTCGCGCCCGCCGCGCACCCCCGCGCGCCTGCAGCGCCTCGCCGGCTACACCGTCCGCGAGGTCGAGGGCGCGACGGAGGAGGAGGCCGTCGCCTCCGCCCACTCCGTCCTGCGCCGGGCGGGCTACCGCGTCGAGCGCTACGACGACCCGCGCGGCCGCTGGTCGAGCGTCTCGGCCGAGCGCGGCTACCTCCGCGAGACCGGCAACCTGGTCTTCCACTCCGCCCTGGTCGGCATCCTCGTCGCCGTCGGAGTGGGCGGCGGATTCGGCTACAGCGGGCAGCGCGTGCTGGTCGAGGGCTCCCAGGGGTTCGCGAACAACCTCGCGGCCTACGACTCCTTCAACCCCGGCCGCTTCTTCGACAGCAGCCAGCTCGACCCGTACCAGCTGACCCTCGACAGCCTCGACGTGAAGTACGAGGAGCAGAACCAGTCGGCGCTCGGCCAGCCCGTCGACTTCACCGCGAACGTCACGACCTCCGAGCGCGGCGGGCGCACCGAGGACCGCACGATCAAGGTCAACGACCCGCTGGCGATCGGCGGCACGAACGTCTACCTCCTCGGCAACGGCTACGCCCCGACGATCACGGTCCGCGACCCCTCCGGCCGGGCGATCTTCACCGACTCGGTGCCGTTCCTCCCGCAGGACGCGAACCTGACCTCCGTCGGCGTCGTCAAGGTGCCGGACGGGCTCTCGGAGCAGCTGGGCCTCACCGGCTTCTTCTACCCGACGCAGGACACGCTGGCCTCCGGGGCCTCGACCTCGATCTTCCCCGACCTGCAGTACCCCGTGCTCTCGCTGAACGTCTTCTCGGGCGACCTCGGCCTCGACGGGGGAGTGCCCACGTCCGTCTACGCGCTCAACACCGACTCGCTGACCCGGCTCACCGGCGGCACCACCGGCGTCGCGCCGATCACCCTCAAGCCCGGTGACACGGCCGAGCTCCCGAACGGGCTCGGCAGCGTGACCTTCGACAACACGGGCGCCGACCCCACGCGGATCGGCACCGACAGCGTCAAGCGCTTCGCCTCGTTCGACATCCACCACGACGCGACCCAGGGCTGGGTGCTGCTCTTCGCGATCCTCGTGCTCGCCGGACTCCTCACCTCGCTGTTCGTTCCGCGGCGCCGCGTATGGGTGAAGGCGACCGCTCAGGACGACGGCGGCCTGCTCCTCGAGTACGCGGGACTCGCCCGCGGCGAGGACCCGCAGCTGGTGCGCGCCGTTCGGACGATCGCCGACCGGCACGCCCCGCTCGACTGACCCGGCTCCCGGACGCGCCGGAGGCCCCTCCACAGGCGCCGCCCGGCTGGGCAGGGGCCGAGTCTGTGCAAGCGCGAAGGGGCGGGCGGGGCGGCGAGCGATTACCCTGAGGAGGTGATCGCGACCCTCTCGCAGTACTCGGTGCTGTGCCTCTCCTCCGCCATGGGCATCTACGCCATGGCGTTCGTCTTCTTCGCGATCGACCTCGCCCGCCGCGCCTCCCTGGCCGACGGCGAGTCGATCGAGGTCGTGCAGGAGGCGGAGCGCGTCGCCTCCGCGGCCGCCGCCGACCGCGCGGCCAGCGGCAAGGCCACCGTCGCCGCCGCAGGCTCCGGACGCACCGCGACGCTCTCCCGCATCGGCAGCCGCGTCGAGGACGAGGTCTACCGCGCCCCCGCCCGCTCGAAGACCATGCGCATCGGGTTCTCGCTCACGCTCCTCGGCTTCGTGCTCCACCTCGGCGCGACCGTCCTCCGCGGCGTCGCCGCCGGCCGCGTCCCCTGGGCGAACATGTACGAGTTCTCGATGACCGGGACGCTCATCATCATCGGCGTCTTCCTCGCCGTCCAGCTGCGCTGGGACCTCCGCTTCCTCGGAGCGTTCATCACCGGCCTCGTCCTGGTGCTCCTCGGCATCGCGACCGTCAACTACTACGTCGCCGTCGTCCCGCTCCCGCCGGCACTCCAGTCCTACTGGCTGGTCATCCACGTGCTCGTCGCGATCCTCGGCACCGCGTTCTTCGCCCTCGGCTTCGCGCTCTCGGTCACCCAGCTCCTCCAGGCCCGCCGCGAATCCTCCGGCGACAGCCCCCGCTCGGTCCTCCGCTTCCTGCGCACCCTGCCCAGCTCCCTCACCCTCGAGAACCTCGCCTACCGCGTCACGATCCTCGGCTTCATCCTCTGGACCTTCACGCTCATCGCCGGCGCCGTCTGGGCCGAGAAGGCCTGGGGCCGCTACTGGGGCTGGGACACCAAGGAGGTCTGGACCTTCATCATCTGGACCATCTACGCCGGCTACATCCACGCCCGCGCCACCCGCGGCTGGCGCGGCACCCCCTCCGCCTGGCTCGCCATCGTCGGCTTCGCCGCCGTCATGTTCAACTTCGGCGTCGTCAACGTGTTCTTCAAGGGACTCCATGCCTACTCCGGCCTCGACACCGGCATGTAATCGGGTCGGCGGGGCCTGGTGGGGCCCCTCGCGGCGTTGTCGGCGACGAACGTAGCTCCGCTACGCCCGACCCCTCCGCCTTGCGATCGACCCCACCAGGCCCCGCCGACCGCCCACCAGGACGCGCACTGGGGACGGCTCCGCTTCGCGTTCGCCGCGGGGGAGTGCTCCGCTTCGCGGTCGCGGTGGTGGGTGGACTCCGCTTCGCGGTCGGGTCAGCGTGGGCTCCGCGGTCGCCGAGGTGGGTGGGCTCCGCTTCGCGATCGCCGTGGGGGTGCGGTCGCCGTGGGGGAGCGCTCCGCTGCGCGGTCGGGTTCTGGGGAGCTGCGCTTCGCGGGAGGACGGGGGGACGGCGGTCGACGGGACATGCTGATCGAGTAGTGAGCAGCGCGAGTATCGAGATCCCCTGACACGAACGCTCGGAGCGAGCCTGTCGAGTTCCCGCGTACGGAAGCGCCGGGTCGGTGCGTGCTGATCGAGGAACGGGCGTGTCGGGGCCGGGGGCACGGACGGGCTTCGGGTGGCCCCGCGCGGGTCAGACGGCGGTGACGACGTCGATGAGGTGGGGGGCGAAAGGGGCGTCGAGGGCGAGGACGATGCGGGTGCGGGCGTCGGAGGGATGGACGCCGCGGTAGATGCCGCGGAGGTCGGCGACGGTCTGGCCGCGGCCGGGGCCGTGGGTGGCGTCGACAGTGACGTGGACGCGCGGGGCGGAGGTGAGGGCGACGGCGTCGACGGCGATCGCGGCGGCCATGGGGTCGTGCATGGCAGCGGTGCGCTCGCCGAAGTGGCCGACGTAGAAGTCGAAGTAGAAGTCGAGCGCCTGCCCGATGGCCTGCGCGAGGGGATCGGGCGACGCGAGCAGGACGGCGCGGTCCTCCTCCGTCAGCAGGTGCCGCATGGTCACGTCCAGGGGCACGAGCGTCAGATCCCAGTCGGCCGCGACGACCTCGGCGGCGGCCGCAGGGTCGTGCCAGATGTTGGCCTCCGCCACGGCGGTCACGTTGCCGGGGACCAGCGCGGCTCCGCCCATCACGGTCACCGAGTGGACGAGGGACGCGATCTCCGGGTGTGCACGGAGGGCGAGCGCGAGATTCGTCAGCGGGCCGATCGCGACCAGCCGCAGCTCGCCCTCGTGCTCACGAGCGAGACGGAGGAGGAGGTCGGCCGGATCCTCGTCGACCGGCTCGCCGCCCTCGGGCAGCGCGACCCCGCCGATGCCGTCGTCGCCGTGCACGTGCGGAGATCCGCCGGCGTAGTCCTCCTCGAGGAAGTGGTGCGCCCCCACGGCGACCGGCACGTCGTCGCGGCCTGCCAGCGCGAGCAGGCCGAGGCTGTTGACGGCGGCCCGGCGGGCGTCGGTGTTGCCGCTGACCGTGCTGATCCCGACGAGGCGGGCCCGGGGCGAGCGGAGGAGGTACGCCAGGGCGAGCGAGTCGTCGATGCCGGTGTCGCAGTCGAGGAAGACGGGGACGGTCGATGCGCTCACGGTGCTCCGATGCTCGAGGGTGGGGGATGCGTCGGGCACCGGCGGCCGACGCTCCCATTCTGCCGCTCCTCGGACGCGGCGCCCGCCGCCGACGATCAGAGCAGCGCGTAGGAGTCGCGGAGCCGCGCCCGCCACCAGGCGAGCCGCTCCGGCGACACGGCGTGACGGGAGAGGAGCTCCTCCGAGACCTCCACGCGGCCGACGGGGATGCTGCCGTCGACCGGCCGCAGCGGCCGCTCCGTGACGTCCGCGGCGAGGAGGGACGCGGTGCCGAGTCCGCAGTCGAAGGGCAGCTCGGGGAGCGCCGCGGCCAGGGCGGCGCCCATGGCGAGTCCGACCGAGCTGTCGATCGCGCTCGAGACCACCGCCGGCAGCCCCGCCTCGGCGACGAGCGCCAGCGCCCGGCGCGTCCCGCCGAGCGGCTGGGCCTTCACGACCAGCAGGTCCGCGGCTCCGGACCGGGCGACGGCGAGCGGATCGGCGGCCTTGCGGACGCTCTCGTCGGCGGCGATCGGGATGCCCATGTACTTCACCCGGTAGCGCAGCTCCGCCAGCTCGTCGACGCTCGCGCACGGCTGCTCGACGTACTCGAGGTCGGACTCCGCGAGGGCGTGGACGGCGTGCTCGGCCTCGTCGAGGTTCCAGCCGCCGTTCGCGTCCACGCGGATCCGGCCCTCCGGACCGAGCAGGCGGCGGACCTCGACGACCCGGGCCACGTCGTCGGCCAGCGTCTGGCCGCGCTCGGCGACCTTCACCTTCGCCGTGCGGCAGCCGTGGTAGCTCGCGAGCACGGCGGCGACCTCGTGCGGTGCGACGGCCGGGATGGTCGCGTTCACCGGGATGCGGTCGCGCAGCGGTGCCGGCTGCTCGCTCCAGCCGTAGTCGATCGCCGCCCGGAGCCACGCCGCCGACTCCTCTGCGCCGTACTCGAGGAAGGGCGAGAACTCGGTCCAGCCCTCGGGGCCGCGCACGAGCGCGATCTCGCGGTGGTCCACACCGCGGAAGCGGGTGCGCAGCGGCAGAGCGACGACGCGGAGTCCCGCGTCGATCTCGCCGAGGGAGGGGAGCGGGGAGGCGGGCACGACGTCGTCCATCCGGCCATTGTCCACCGGCCGGGGCCACGCGGCGGCCACCCGGGCGCAGGAGGTCGGCGACGCGCGCGCAAGCCCCCGGGGTCCCTCCTCCGAGCGCCCGCCGAGGTGCCAGACTGACGAGGCTGCCGTTGGAGTCCGGAGGAGTGCGATGAGCCAGATGCCGATGAGCCCGCCGCCCGCGCCCGCCCCGGGCCCGACGCAGGGCTCCGTCCCCTCCCGCCGCCCGCTCGGCAGGGGCGCCTGGATCGCGCTGGGCACGAGCCTCCTCGTGGGCGTCGTCTACACCGGCGTGCTCGGCACGCTCGTCGCCGTCGGAGTGGGCGGCGCGCTCGACTCCGCCGCCGGCACCGCGTCGACGAGCGCTCCGTCCGAGCCGTTCGGCGACCCGACGGACGACCCGTTCGGCAGCGGGGACCCGTCCGATCCGCTCTACGACTACCCCGGCTACCAGGACGGCGACGCCGCGACGATCCTCGGCCAGCCGTCCGCGGAGGACGTGCGCGCGAGTGCCGAGCAGGCCGTCGCGGCCGTCGAGGGCGCCGTCCCCGAGGAGTGGACCTCGGCCGACGACGAGTACTACGAGCAGTCGCAGAACGCCTACGGCGGGCCCTCCCTCCTCTACGACTACATCTCGGCGACCGAGTACGCCGCCGCCGACGTCTCGACCGACGCCGACAGGCAGGCGGCGGTCGACCGCTTCACCGCAGCGCTCTCGCCCCTCGGCTTCGACGACGTCGAGGTGGCCGACACCCCCGAGGAGTGGTCGGAGGCGGGCTACGAGCTCGACGGCGACCTCTCGGACGAGGAGGCCTCGGCCGCGCTCTGGATCGTCACCGCCCGCTCCTCCGCCGACCTCGTGCCCGCGATCGAGCTGGGCCTCGTCGACCTCGACGCCGATCCGACCGGCCTGGTCGCCGACATGCTCGACGGAGTCGGCCTCTCGCCGGACCCGCAGGGCGCGTTCCTCGCCGGGTACGCGAACGGGGTCCTGCAGGACGAGGACCGCGGCGAGTTCACCGACCGCCTCGAGGAGTACGGCGGAGTCGCCGCGACCTGACCGGGCGCTACAAGCAAGCCCGTCCGCCCGCAAGCCCGAATCGGCGCACCGCCCGCGCCCTACGGTGAGGGGATGGCTGCACCCCGCTCGACCAGGCCCCTGCGCGACTACGCCGCGATCGGAGACGGTCGCACGGTCGCCCTGATCGCGAAGGACGGCAGCGTCGACTGGATGCCCGTCCCGGACCTCGGCTCCACCCCCGCCTTCGCCGCCCTGATCGACGCCGAGTCCGGCGGCTGCGTCGAGCTCGCCCCCGAGGAGCCCGCCGAGGTCTCGCGCGCCTACATCCGCGACACGAACGTCCTCGAGACCACCTTCACCACCGAGTCGGGCACCGTCCGCGTGACGGACGCGCTCGTCACCGGGATCGCGGGCCGCCTCCCGTGGGCCGAGCTCGCGCGCCGCGTGGACGGTGTCGACGGCGAGGTGCGGATGCGGTGGGCCGTGCGTCCCGGAACGGGACTCGGCCGGTTCTCCCCGTGGATCCAGAACGCCGACGGCCGCTCGCTCATCCGCGCCGGCGACATCACCATCGGCGTCACCGGCCAGGAGCACGGGCCCGACGGCGACGACGCGCCCTCCGGCGCCGGCGACGAGCTGACGGGCTCCTTCGTCGTCACCGCGGGCAAGGACGCCGTGCGGCACGTCCTGGTCGTGTCGGCCACGCACGACGAGCCGCTGCACTTCCCGGTCGCGAAGAACGTCGACCGCGGCATCGACCGCACCATCCGCAGCTGGCAGGACTGGTCGGAGGAGTTCTCCTACGACGGCCCGTGGTCCGAGGCCGTCCAGCGCAGCGCCCTCGCGCTCAAGCTGCTGATCTACTCGCCCACAGGAGCCATCGCCGCGGCCGCGACCACGTCGCTCCCGGAGTCGCCCAACGGCGGCAAGAACTGGGACTACCGCTTCGCCTGGGTGCGCGACGCCGCGTACACGATGCACGCGCTGGTGCGATTCGGCCTGCGCGAGGAGACGCACGCCGCGCTGTCCTGGCTCCTCCGCACGATCAAGGAGCACGGGCCGGACCTGCACATCTTCTACGGACTCGACGGCTCCATGCCGACCGTCCTGGAGGAGTTCGACGTCCCGGGCTACGCCGGCATCGGCCCGGTCGTCGCCGGCAACGCAGCGCAGAGCCAGCTGCAGCTGGGCGTCTTCGGCGACCTCTTCGACATCTGCCGCATCTACGTCGACGAGGGCAACGTCCTCGACATCCAGACCGGTCGGCTCCTCGCCCGCGTCGCCGACACCACCTGCGACCTGTGGCGGAACCGCGATGCAGGAATGTGGGAGCTGGAGGAGGAGCAGCACTACACCTCCTCGAAGATGGGCTGCTGGCAGGCGCTCGACGCGGCCGTGCACCTGGCGGAGCTCGGCCAGGTCGCGGGCAGCCCCGACCGATGGCGCTTCGAGCGCGACCGCATCCGGGAGTGGATCGAGGAGCACTGCTGGTCCGAGGAGCTCGGCTCCTACGTGATGTACCCGGGCAGCGAGGAGCTGGACGCCTCGGTGCTCCTGCACGCGCCCAGCGGCTACGAGCGCGGCGAGCGGATGATCTCCACCATCGACGCCCTGGTGAAGGAGCTCGGCCGCGGCGCGCTGCTGTTCCGCTACTCCGGCATGGAGGGCGAGGAGCACCCGTTCGTGGCCTGCTCGTTCTGGCTCGCCTCCGCCCTGGCCTGCGTCGGTCGGCACGACGAGTCGGTCGCCCTGATGGACGAGCTCGTCGCCACGGTCCCGAACGACGTCGGGATCATGTCCGAGATGATCGCGGTCGACGACCTGGCCTTCTGGGGCAACCTGCCGCAGGGGCTCAGCCACCTCGCGTTGATCAACGCGGCCATCACCATCGAGGAGCTGGCGCCGGAGAAGGTCGGCCGCGCGTAACCCCGCCGACGGCGTCCGCGCAACCCGTTGAGGGCCGGCTCCGAGGGGCGTAGACCGGTACCACCCCCTCGCACCGCACCCACAAGGAGCACCTCAGCATGGATCTCGGGATCACCGGCCGCACCGCCCTCGTCACCGGAGGCGACTCCGGCATCGGCCTGGCCACGGCGCAGCTCCTCCTCGCCGAGGGCGCGACCGTCGTGATCACCGACAAGGACCAGGCGGAGCTGGACCGGGCCGCGGCCGGGCTCGACGCTCCGGAGGGCCGCCTGCACGCCTTCGCCGCCGACGTCACCAGCACGGAGCAGCTCGCCGAGCTGCACCGCCGCGTGGCCGGAGCGGTCGGCGCGATCGACATCCTCGTGCAGTGCGCCGGAGTCACGGGGGCGCAGGGCCTGTTCCACGAGATCGACGACGAGGGCTGGACCAGCACGCTCGAGGTCGACCTGCTCGGGCCTGTGCGGCTCGTGCGCGAGTTCCTCCCCGACCTCCGCACCGGAGGCTGGGGCCGGCTCGTGCTCACCGCCTCCGAGGACGCCGTGCAGCCCTACGACGACGAACTGCCCTACTGCGCCGCGAAGGCGGGCGTCCTCGCCTTCGCCAAGGGCCTCTCGCGCTCCTACGCGCAGGAGGGCCTGCTCGTGAACACGGTCTCGCCCGCGTTCATCCGCACTCCGATGACCGACGCGATGATGTCCAAGCGCGCCGAGCAGAGGGGCACCTCGGTCGACGAGGCGATCTCGTCCTTCCTCGACGAGGAGCGCCCGTACATGGAGCTGAAGCGCCGGGGCGAGGCCGAGGAGGTCGCAGCCGTGATCGCCTTCCTCTGCTCCGACCGCGCCTCGTTCGTGAACGGCTCGAACTACCGCGTCGACGCCGGATCCGTCGCCACGATCTGATCCCCGCAACCACGGGCCCCGTCCAGCGCGCGCACCCCGCGCGTGCGGGCGCCGTCCAGCCGAAGAAGCCAGACTCGGGGCGGGACACCGCACCCGGCACTGCAAGAGAAAGGAACGGTCCATGACCACCACCCTCGAACGCCACGTCGAAGCCCCCGCGGGCTCCGGTGCCAAGACCAGCCGCCGTCAGAACGCCGAGAAGGGCTTCAAGGCCTCCAAGGAGCTGCTCGACAGCCTCCAGATCGTCCTCGTCGACCTGATCGAGCTCCACGTCCAGGGCAAGCAGGCCCACTGGAACGTCGTCGGCAAGAACTTCCGCGACCTCCACCTGCAGCTCGACGAGATCATCGAGGCCGCGCGCGAGTTCAGCGACGACATCGCCGAGCGCATGCGCGCCCTCCACGGGATCCCGGACGGCCGCAGCGACACCGTCGCCGCGACCACCACCCTCCCCGAGTACCCGCACGGCGAGATCGACACGGCCGAGACCGTCGACCTGGTCACGATCCGCCTCGAGAACACCGCCGCCACCATGCGCGAGGTCCACGACCAGGTGGACGAGGAGGACCCGACCAGCGCGGATCTCCTCCACGCGATCATCCAGAGCCTCGAGCAGTACGCCTGGATGGTGTCGGCCGAGAACCGCACCACCTCCGCCGCCAAGTAGGGGCGAGCACCGGAAGGGGACTCCGCGTCAGCGGGGTCCCCTTCCGTCTGCCCGGGCGGTGTCGAGTCGCCGTGCAGTCCAGATCAGTAGGGTCGTGGCATGAGCACGCAGGTCTCCGAACTGTTCGACGCCCACCGCTGGGCGGCCGTCGACGGCTTCGACGCACTCGAGGACATCACCTACCACCACGACCGCTCCGGCCGCATCGCGCGCGTCGCGTTCGACCGGCCCGAGGTCCGCAACGCGTTCCGGCCGCGCACGGTCGACGAGCTGTTCCGCGCCCTCGAGGACGCCCGGACGAACCCGCGCATCGGCGTCGTCATCCTCACCGGCAACGGCCCGAGCCCGCGCGACGGAGGCTGGGCGTTCTGCTCGGGAGGAGACCAGCGGATCCGCGGCCGCGACGGCTACCGGTACTCCGACGGCGAGACCGCCGAGGGCATCGACTCCGCGCGGAACGGCCGCCTGCACATCCTCGAGGTGCAGCGCCTCATCCGCTTCATGCCGAAGGTCGTCATCGCGGCCGTCCCCGGCTGGGCCGCAGGAGGCGGGCACTCGCTCCACGTGGTCTGCGACCTCACCCTCGCCTCCGCCGAGCACGGGCGCTTCAAGCAGACGGACGCCGACGTCGGCTCCTTCGACGCGGGCTACGGCTCCGCGTACTTCGCCCGCCAGATCGGGCAGAAGGCCGCGCGCGAGGTGTTCTTCCTCGCGCGGGAGTACTCCGCGCAGCGCGCCTACGAGATGGGCGCCGTGAACGCGGTCGTCCCGCACGCCGAGCTCGAGACGACCGCGGTGGAGTGGGCCGAGACGATCCTCACCAAGTCGCCCACGGCCATCCGGATGCTGAAGTACGCGTTCAACGCCGTGGACGACGGCCTCGTGGGCCAGCAGCTCTTCGCGGGCGAGACCACGCGCCTCGCCTACGGCACCGACGAGGCCGTCGAGGGACGCGACTCCTTCCTCGAGAAGCGCGAGCCCGACTGGTCGCCGTTCCCGTGGCAGTTCTGAGCCGGAGGGCACGCAGGTGACCCGCCCGCTCGCCGGTGTCGACGCGACGGTCGAGGCCGTCCTCCTCGCTCTTCGCGCGGCCCTGGACGGCAGCGGCCCGGCGATCCGCGTCTCCGCCCCCGGCGCTGCGACCGCCTCCGAGGATGCCGTCGTGCCGCAGCGCGTCGCCGCCGTCGTCGAGACCTCGGGCTCGTCGGGGCCGCCCAAGCGGGTCGCGCTCTCGACAGCGGCCCTGCTCACCAGCGCCTCCACGACCCTCGCCGAGCTCGGCGGGCCGGGACGCTGGCTGCTCTGCCTGCCGACGCACTACGTCGCGGGACTGCAGGTGCTCGTCCGCTCGCTGACCGCGGAGGCCGACCCGGTCGTCCTCCCGGCCGGCGGCTTCGACGCGGCGGCCTTCCTCGCTCTCGCTCGGACGATGCCGGCGGGGGAGCGGCGGTACTCCTCGCTGGTCCCCGTGCAGCTCGCGCGGCTGCTGGACCTCGCCGAGCGCGATCCGGCCGCGGCCGAGGCGCTCCGCTCGTTCGACGCGCTCCTGATCGGCGGCCAGGCGACGCCGCAGCCGTTGCGGGACCGCGCCGCCGCCCTCGGTGCGCGCATCCGCCTGACCTACGGATCGAGCGAGACGTCCGGCGGCTGCGTCTACGACGGCGTCCCGCTCCACGACGTGCGGATGCGCGTCGAGGACGGGCAGGTGCTGCTCGGCGGCCCGACCCTCGCGGAGGGCTACCTCGACGCCGACGGCGCGATCGACCACGAGCGCAGCGCCTCCGCCTTCCTCGAGCTCGACGGGGAGCGCTGGTACCGCACGGGCGACGCGGGGTCGATCGTCGACGGGCGCCTCCGGGTGACCGGTCGGCTCGACCGCGTGATCGTGTCGGGCGGGGAGAAGGTGTCGCTCGACGCCGTCGAGGCCGTGCTCCGCGAGGGGCCCGTCCCCGACGCGGTCGTCGTGCGGCGGGCGGACGAGCAGTGGGGCGAGGTCCCGGTCGTCGTCACGGCGGAGGAGGCTCCCGCGCTCACCGGCCTGCGCACCCTGATCGCCGACCGCCTCGGGCGCGCCGCCGCTCCCGCGGCCGTGCTGCCGGTCGGCCGCATCCCCCTCCTCGCCTCCGGGAAGCCCGACCGCCGCGCCCTCGAGGTGCTCGCCGAGCAGGCCTGACCGGCTCCGAGCGTCGACGGGCCGGTGGGTAGGATTCCCTCCGTGTCGAGTACGAGTCGCAAGAAGAAGTCCTCCAGCGGCCGCCCCGGGGGCAGCCCGCGAGCGGTCGTCGTGAAGCCCGCCGGTCCCCGCGAGTGGATCGCCGGCGCCCGCCTCCGCACCCTCCCGCTGGCCGTCGCCCCCGTGCTCATCGGCACCGGAGCGACCCAGGTCGTCGACGAGGGCTGGCACTGGGTGCGCGCCCTGCTCTGCCTGGCCGTCTCGCTCGCCCTGCAGATCGCCGTCAACTACGCCAACGACTACTCCGACGGCGTGCGCGGCACCGACGCCAACCGCGTCGGACCCTCGCGGCTGACCGGCTCCGGAGCGGCGAAGCCCCGCCAGGTGCTCACCGTCGCCCTGGTCTTCTTCGGGATCGCGGCCGTCGCCGGCCTCGTGCTCACCGCCCTCTCGGGGCAGTGGTGGTTCCTGATCGTCGGCGCGGCGGCGATCGCGGCCGGGTGGTTCTACACCGGCGGACGCCGCCCCTACGGCTACCTCGGGCTCGGCGAGCTCTTCGTCTTCGTGTTCTTCGGCCTGGTCGCCACCGTCGGCACCACGTTCGTGCAGATCGGCCGCACCAACCAGGAGTCGTGGCTCGGCGCCGTGGCGGCGGGCCTGTTCGCCTGCGCCGTGCTCATGGTCAACAACATCCGCGACATCCCGACCGACCGCCTCTCGGGCAAGCGGACCCTCGCGGTCCTCGCGGGACCGGCCGTGTCCCGCGCGATCTACACGGGCTTCGTGCTGATCCCGTTCGGCATCGCGGTGATCCTCGCGCTGTTCTACCCGCTGGCATGGCTGACGCTCTTCGTGCTTCTGATGATCCTGCCGGCCATCCTGATCACCCTGACGGCGAAGACGGCGAAGGAGCTCATCCTGGCGCTGCAGCTGACCAGCCTGGGCGGGCTCGCCTACGCGGTCATCCTCGGGGCGGCGCTGGCGTTCTAGAGCGGCGGCTCGCACGAGGCGGGCTCGGGTGGGGCGGGTTCGGAGGAGACCGGCTGATGCGCGCCGGGCCTGGTGCGAGCGGGCGCGCGTCCGAGGGGAGCCCTCGCCGGCGGGAGCGCCCGGCTCAGCGGTCGTCGCGGGCCGCGTCGACCGCGGCGTCCTCGACGTCGTCGTCGGTCGGAGCGCGCGGGACGTCCTTGCGGCGCTCGTAGATCGCCTCCGCGATGCGCTCGCGGGGCTTCCTCAGCAGGATGTACGAGAGGGACAGGCTCGCGATCGCGGCGACGAAGCCCGCGGTGACCGCGGCCGTCAGCTCCGAGTCGACGAAGGTGCGCGCCGGCAGGTACACCAGCACGAAGACGCCGGCGAACATCGCCAGGCGCAGGAGCGAGTAGACGACGACCGCGCGGCTCAGTTTCACCGGGACAGTGTACGTCGGCCCCTGCACGCGCTTCCGTGAGCACCGTGGGAGCCTCCTGTCCAGCGTCCGTGCGGACCCTCCCCGACGGAGGTGCCGGACGTAGACTCGTGTCCATGATCCGCCTCGTCATCGGCCTGCTCGTGGCCCTCGCCGTCTTCACGGTCTACACCGTGATCGACGTCGCGATGAGCAACCGTCACGCCGTGCGGGCGATCCCGAAGTGGTCCTGGCTCCTGGTGGTGCTGATCCTCCCGGTCATCGGTGCGGGACTGTGGTTCTGGATCGGCCGTCCCCGCAAGCAGCGCGCCGCCGGCCGCCGCTACACCGCTCCGGACGACGACCCCGACTTCCTCGGCACCCTCCGCACCGAGCGCGACCCCGAGGAGGAGCGCCTGCAGGCAGAGCGCATCGCCCAGCTCGAGCGCGACCTCGCCGACATGGACGAGCAGGGCGAGGCCGACGGCCCCGGCCGCCGGGATGCCTGAGCACCGGCCGGTCGCCCCCTCCACCCGATTCGCGGTCGACCTCCTCACCCGCTTCGTCGCGCTCGGCGTCCGCGACGTCGTCGTCGCTCCGGGCTCCCGCTCGCAGGCGCTCGCCCTGGTGGCGGCCGAGCTCGAGACCCGCGGCGACGTCCGGCTGCACGTGCGGATCGACGAGCGCTCCGCGGGGTTCCTGGCGCTGGGCCTGGCCCTCGAATCCGGGATGCCGGCGCTCGTGATCACGACCTCCGGCACGGCGACCGCGAACCTGCACCCGGCCGTGCTCGAGGCGGACGCCTCGGACGTGCCGATGATCGTGCTGACCGCCGACCGGCCCGACGAGCTGCGCGGCATCCGCTCGAACCAGACGGCCGAGCAGCGCGAGCTGTACGGGCGTGCCGTGCGGCTGTTCGAGGACGTCGCTGCTCCGGACGACGCCTCCCGGCCCGAGGACGCGCGTGCGCTCGCCGATCGTGCCGTCACCGCGGCGCGCCGCGGGCCGGTCCACCTGAACCTCTCCTTCCGCGACCCGCTCTCCTCCGCTCTGCCCGACATGGAGGGGATCGAACCGGTCTCGTCGCCCGCTGTCCGATCCGGGATCCCGCGTGCCGTCGTGACCGCCGGTCCCGGTGAGCCGCTCACGGTCGTCATCGCCGGGGACAAGGCGGGCGCCGCGGCCGAGGAGATCGCTCGCGCCGGCGACTGGCCGCTGCTGGCCGAGGTCTCCTCCGGCGCCCGCTTCGGACCGCAGCTCGTCGTCGCCTGGCGGCGCCTGCTCGGCGAGCCCGACTTCGGCGGACGCATCCGCCGGGCGATCGTGCTCGGACACCCGACGCTCTCCCGCGAGGTCCCCGAACTGCTGCGCCGCGAGGACGTCGAGGTGATCGTCGTGGACGCCGTGCGCGATCAGTTCTACAACCCCGGCCGGCGCGCCCGCCGCGTCGGAGGCGTCGACGTGGTCCGCCCCGAGGGGTCGCCGCGTCCTGAGCGCGGCGAGCGCGCCTGGGCCGGATCCTGGGTGTCCGCGAGCCGCGCCCTGACGGTCGACCCCGACGAGCTGGACGAGGTCCCCGACGCGGGGTCGATGTCGGTCGAGGACCGCCGCGGCTACGCGCGCAACGCCCTCGCCGCGATCAGGGCACCGCTCACCCGCGACTTCGTCGTCGCCGCGGTCTGGAAGGTCACCTGGCCGCACGACCGGCTGCTGTTCGGAGCGTCGCGGCTGATCCGCGTCGCCGACGGGACCCTGCCGGGCAAGCGGATATCCGTCCTGGCGAACCGCGGCCTCGCCGGCATCGACGGCACGATCTCGACGGCTCTCGGGATCGCGGTGGCTTCGCAGGCGACCGAGCAGGGAGCCGGCGGAGTCACCCGGGCGGTCCTCGGCGATCTCACTCTGCTCCACGAGGCCGGCGGCCTCCTCCTCCCGCCCGGAGAGCGACGCCCGCGCGTGCAGCTCGTCGTCGTGAACGACGGGGGCGGCACGATCTTCGACGGACTCGAGGTCGCGTCGAGCTCGCATCCTGATGCGTTCGACCGCGTGCAGTTCACCCCGCAGAACGCCGATCTGGAGGCTCTCGCGCGCGGCTACGGGTGGGGCCACCGTCGTGCGGCGACGCGCGGCGAGCTGGAGCAGGCGCTGACCTCGCCGGGTGACGGGCCGGGCATCGTGGAGATCCGGCTCGAGCGCTGAGTCCGCACGGGTCCGGTCGGTCGGTCCTCCACAGGTCGTCGTCGGACGCTGTTCTCCCGGGGACGCCTCGTTCGAGCTCCGCAGCTCGTCTGCTGCTGCTTCGCTGGAGGCATGGCTGATGCGGAGACGGTGCGAGGAGAGGTCCTCGCCCTCGGCGACCGGGCGGCGGCGCTCGCGAGGAGCGCCTCCCCGGTGCTCCTGACCGCGGCGGAGGCGCTGCACGCGGGACACCGCGCGGCGCTGACCTGTCCCGACGCGTTCGCCCGAGGCTCCTCGACGGACAGCAAGGATGCGACGGACCTCGTCGAACGGTCGATCCGAGCGGAGTTCGCCGTCGCCCTCGGGGTCTCCGAGCGCACCGCCGCCAGGGAGCTGCTGCACGCCTCGCTCCTGATGGAGGAGCTGCCGCGGACCCGCTCCGCGCTCGCCGACGCCAGGATGCGCTGGGAGGCCGGCCAGCTCGTCTGCTCCGTCGCGGCGACCCTCCCGGCAGCGGCGCGCGCGGCCTACGACGACCGGGCCGTCGACCTCGCGGAGACGCTGACCCCGGGGCAGCTGCGCCACGCCCTCGCGCGGGTGCGGGAGGAGCTGCACGACGAGCCCCTCGCCGAGCGGCACGCTCGCGCCCGCGAGGACCGCCGGGTGTGGATGACAGCCGGGATCGACGGCATGGCGACGGTGTGCGCGCACGTCCCCGCGCCCGAGGCCGTCGGAGCGCTCGCCCGGCTCGACCGCATCGCGAGGGATCTGCGAAACGGCGCCGAAGGGGACCGCGATCTGCGGACGCTGGCGCAGCTCCGCGCCGACGCGTGGGCCGACCTGCTCTGCCACGGGGACGTGGCGTGGACCACTCCGGAGGGAGCCGCGGCGCCCTCGACCGGGCCGCGGGCCGAGGTGAGAGTCACCGTGGCGGCGAGCACCGCCGCAGGTGACGACGAGGCGGCCGCCGAGCTCGACGGCTACGGGCCGATCCCCGCCGAGGCGGTGCGAGCGCTCATCGACGACGCCGCCGCCTTCACTCCCGTGCTGATCGACGAGGAGACCGGCGCGGTCGTCTCCGTCGGGCGCCGCCACCGCCTCCCGCCGCCGAGGATGAGGCTGCTGGTCCGCCTCCGCGACCAGACCTGCCGCTTCCCGGGCTGCACCCGGCCGGCGTCCTCGACGGAGACCGACCACAGCGTCGAATGGCGGAACGGGGGAGAGACGACTCCCGACAACCTCGCCTCCCTGTGCGTCGCCCACCACCACGTGCGCCACGGCGACCGCTGGACGTATCTGCTCCATCCGGACGGCACAGCGGACTGGACCACACCGACCGGCCGTCGCGTGACGACCCGGCCGCCGGCACTGCCCGGGCGTCCGCCGGTGGGCGCAGGACAACGGCCGGGTGCTCCCCGGCTCGACGGGGACCCGGCGGGGTAGCCGACGGCTTCAGCGACTCCCGACGTGCGTCAGGCCAGCGCGTCGGTGATCGGGCGGAACTTCATGCGGGTCTCGGCGAGCTCGGACTCGGGAACGCTGTCGGCCACGATGCCGGCGCCCGCCCAGGCCGTGACCGCGCCCTCGGCCGTGACCTCGGCGCTGCGGAGTCCGACGGCCCACTCGCCGTCGCCGTTGCCGTCGATCCAGCCGACGGGTCCTGCGTACCGACCGCGGTCGAAGGGCTCCAGGTGCTCGATGAGCGCAAGGGCGTCGGCGGTCGGAGTGCCGGCCACTGCGGCGGTCGGGTGAAGAGCATCGACGAGATCGAGCGCGCTGGAGGAGTCGTCCAGAATTCCTCGCACGTCCGTCGCGAGGTGCCAGAGATTCGGCAGGCGGAGCGTGAACGGGGCGGCGCCCGCCGTCAGCTCCCGTGTGTGGGGCTCGAGTTCCCGGACCAGACTGGCGAGAGCGAAAGCGTGCTCCGAGCGGTCCTTCGGACTCTCGAGCAGAGCGGCCTCCACGTCCGCGTCGGCGAGGGGATCCTCGCCTCGTGCGGCCGTGCCGGCCAACACCCTCGCCGAGATCTCGCCCCGATCGACCGCGACCAGCGTCTCCGGACTGGCGCCGAGGAATCCGTCCACGGCGAAGCCCCAGCAGTCCGGGTACCGCTCGGTGAGCGCACCCAGCATCCGACGCAGGTCCGCCCCCGGCGGGAGCCGCCCCTGCAGATCGCGCGCGATCACGACCTTGGACAGCTCACCCGCCCGGATCGTCTCCACCGCGGCAGCGACCGCCGCGCGGTACCCGTCCGGCGGCAGCGCACCCGGCGAGAGCGGCACGTGGTACTCCGCCCCCAGCGGCTCCTCGCTCGGCGTATACGGTCTCTCCGCCTCGCCGATCGTGATCCGCGTCAGCCATGACCGGCCGTCGCGCGTCCCGATCACGGTGCGCGGCACGATCAGCACGCTCGTCGCCTCGGATCGGCTCGAGAAAGCGAAGGTCCCGAACGCGACCAGCCCCGTCCCGGGCAGTCCGACCCGGTCCTCCACCGTCGCCGCGTCGCAGAGCCGCCGCCAGGCCGCCGCCGCCTCCCGCAGCCGTTCCGGGCCCGAGAACTCGAGGCGCAGGGCCTCCCCGCGTCCGCTGAGCCCGGCGCCGTCGCGCTGCCAGAGGAGGGGCCGCCTCGGGTCGGAGTGGGAGAGGAGCGACGGCGGAGAGTCCAGTGGAGTCGTCTCCGCACGCAGCAGGGGGGTTCCAGCGCCGATGAGCGTCACCTCAGCAGGGTACGCCCGCGCCAGAGGATGGGACGTCCCATGCCGCGGGGCTCGGGGCGCAGGGCTCCGTTGCTACCGTGATCCGGTCCGGGGCCGCCGCGCGAGGCGGAGCGGGGCGGTCCCGGCGCTTCCCCAGGGGGGAGCGCGCCGACCGGGCGCGGGACGGCGGATGCACAGCCGCCGTCCCTCGTCTCGCCGTAGACTTGCGGATCGTGACGAAGGCAGACCTCACCAAACGGCCCGACGAGGTCGCCTCGATGTTCGACACCGTGGCTCCCGCCTACGACCTGGTGAACGGACTCCTCTCGGTGGGGAACGACCGGCTCTGGCGGATCGCGACGACTCGCGCCGTCAACCCTGCTCCCGGTGAGCGCATTCTCGACATCGCGGCCGGCACCGGAACGTCGAGCGCGTCGCTGGCGCGGTCGGGCGCCCAGGTCGTCGCAGCCGACTTCTCCCCGGGGATGATCGCCGTCGGCCGTCGCCGTCAGGCGGGCAACGACCGGATCGAGTTCGTCCAGGCCGACGCGATGGACCTCCCGTTCGAGGACGAGTCGTTCGACGCCGTGACCATCTCGTTCGGTCTGCGCAACGTGGCCGAGCCGAGGACGGCGCTCGCCGAGTTCCTGCGTGTGCTGAAGCCCGGCGGCCGGGTCGTGATCTGCGAGTTCTCGACTCCGCCGATCGCTCCGCTGGCCGCCGCGTACGACTTCTACCTGTCGACGGTCATGCCCGCCGTCGTGCGCCTCGCGTCGTCGAACAATCCTGCGTACGACTATCTCGGCGATTCCATCCGGGCCTGGCCGGAGCAGAGCGTCGTCGCCGCCTGGCTCCGCGCGGCGGGCTTCGAGCGCGTGGCCTACCGCGATCTGACCGCTGGCATCGTGGCGCTGCACCGCGGCGTCAAGCCGATCGCGGCGACCCGATGACGACCGGGGTCCGCACAGGCCGAGACGTTAGGGTTTCCCTGTGAACGCCACTGCGCCCGTCGCCCGTCGCAGCCCGTCTCTGACGGCGCAGCTCGGCCTCTCCGAGCGCATCTTCTCCTCCTCGTCGGACCGGGCTCTCGCCCGCACGATCGACGCGGGTCTGGAGCAGGTCGAGGAGGGTCTCGTCCGGCAGCTGTCCTTCGCGGACGCTGTGGCCGACGTCTCCACCCGGTACCTCCTCGAGGCGGGCGGCAAGCGCGTGCGCCCGATGCTCACCCTCCTGGCCGCGTCGCTGGGCCGCGGCAACACGCCGCAGGTCCTGCTCGGTGCGCAGGCGATCGAGATCACGCATCTCGCATCGCTCTACCACGACGACGTCATGGACGAGGCGGAGAAGCGCCGCGGCGTCCCGTCGGCGCAGACCGTGTGGGGCAACAACGTGGCCATCCTGACGGGCGATCTGCTCTTCGCCCGCGCGAACCAGCTGATGGTCGAGCTCGGCGACAAGGCGATCCGGCTCCAGGCCGACACGTTCGAGCGGCTCGTCCTCGGGCAGCTGCACGAGACGGTCGGCCCGACCGACGGCGAGGACCCGGTCGAGCACTACCTGTCCGTCCTGGCCGACAAGACCGGGTCCCTGATCGCCGCGGCGGGCCGCACGGGAGTCGCGTTCTCGGAGGCTCCGGAGGAGTACGAGGAGGCCATGCGCGTCTTCGGCGAGAAGATCGGCGTCGCGTTCCAGATCGTCGACGACGTCATCGACCTCTCTCCCCAGCCGGAGGAGACCGGCAAGAACCCCGGCACGGACATCCGCGCCGGCGTGTCGACGCTGCCGATCCTGCGCCTGCGCGAGCGCGCCTCCTCGGACAGGGACGCCGCGGCTCTCCTCGCCCGCATCGAGAGCTATGTGAGCCGCTCGAACGACGCCATCGCGCACACGGAGGAGCAGAGCGCCGACATCTCGGACGCCATCGCTCAGCTGCGCGATCACGACGTCACCGCGCAGACCCTCGCCGAGGCCCACCGGTGGGCCGACGAGGCCGTCGCTGCCCTCGCTCCGCTGCCCGACGGCTCCGTCCGCAAGGCGCTGACGCGCTTCGCCGACACCGTCGTCGAGCGCAACGGCTGACCCCGATCGTCGCGGCGCGCCCTGCGCCGCAGGAATGAGACCGGTTGTGCGCTGCGGCGCCCCGGCAGGAGGAACGCAATGACCAAGCTCAGGCTGGCCATCGTCGGCGCGGGTCCCGCGGGCATCTACGCCGCCGACCTCATGATCAAGGCCGAGAAGAAGTACGACGTCTCGATCGATCTGTTCGAGCACCTGCCCGCGCCCTACGGCCTGGTCCGCTACGGCGTCGCGCCCGATCACCCGCGCATCAAGGGGATCATCACCGCGCTGCGGGAGGTGCTCGACCGGGGCGACATCCGCATCTTCGGCAACGTGCACTTCGGGACCGACATCACGCTCGAGGATCTCAAGCGGCACTACCACGCCGTGATCTTCGCGACCGGCGCCGTCCGCGACGCTCCGCTCGACGTCCCGGGTGTCGAGCTCCAGGGCTCCTACGGTGCGGCCGACTTCGTCAGCTGGTTCGACGGCCACCCCGACGTGTCGCGCACCTGGCCGCTGGAGGCGTCCTCCGTCGCCGTCATCGGCAACGGCAACGTGGCGCTCGACGTCTCGCGGATGCTGGCGAAGCACGCCGAGGACCTCCTGCCCACCGAGGTCCCGCCGAACGTCTACGAGGGGCTGAAGGCGTCTCCTGTCACCGACGTGCACGTCTTCGGGCGCCGCGGTCCCGCTCAGGTGAAGTTCACGCCGCTGGAGCTGCGCGAGCTGGGCGAGCTGCGCGACGTCGACATGATCGTCGCCGACGAGGACTTCGACCTCGATCCCGCTTCGGAGGCCGCCATCGCGACCAACAAGCAGGTCATGGTCATCAACCGGGTGCTCAACCAGTGGCGCACCCGCGAGGTCGGGAGCGCCTCGCGTCGTCTCCACCTGCACTTCTGGGCGAAGCCGCTCGAGTTCGTGGACGACGGATCCGGTCGGGTCGGCGCGATCCGGTACGAGCGCACCGAGCCGGACGGCGAGGGCGGAGTGCGCGGCACGGGTGAGATCCGCGAGGTCCCGGTCCAGGCCGTGTACCGCGCGGTCGGCTACTTCGGCTCGCCGCTCGACGGCCTCCCGTTCGACGAGATGCGCGGCGTGATCCCGAACCGCGAGGGCCAGGTCCTGGACGACGAGGACCAGCAGGTCCACGGCGTGTACGCGACCGGCTGGATCAAGCGCGGACCGGTGGGCCTCATCGGGCATACCAAGTCCGACGCCATGGAGACCGTCGCGCACGTGCTCAACGACCAGGCGTCCTGGTGGACGCCCGAGCACCCCGAGGAGGCGGCCGTGGTCGCCCTGCTCGAGGAGCGGGAGATCGCCTACACGGATCTCGACGGCTGGCACCGGCTGGACGAGCACGAGATGGCGCTCGGCGAGCCCGAGGGCCGTGCGCGCGTGAAGGTCGTTCCTCGCGAGGACATGATCGCGATCTCGCGGGCGGAGCCGGTCGCGCTCTGACGCGTGCTCTCCGAACGGCCCTCCGGTGCACTCCGGGGGGCCGTTCGTCGTTCCGGCGCGGACGCCGCGCACCTCCTCTAGGATTCGGGCACCGCTCTGGACGGAGACAGCATGACCACGGCCTCGCCCCACGACGTCATCCGGGTGCGCGGTGCGCGCCAGAACAACCTCCGGGGGATCGACGTCGACATCCCGAAGCGGAGGATCACCGTGTTCACCGGGGTCTCGGGCTCCGGCAAGTCGTCGCTCGTCTTCGGCACCATCGCGGCCGAGTCCCAGCGCCTCATCAACGAGACCTACTCCGCCTTCGTGCAGCAGTTCATGGGGTCGCCGGCCCGCCCGGACGTGGAGTCGCTCGACGGACTGTCGGCCACGATCGTCGTCGACCAGGAGCGGATGGGGTCGAACGGCCGGTCCACGGTCGGCACGGCGACCGACGCGTACACGATGCTGCGGATCCTCTTCAGCCGGATCGGCGATCCGCACGCGGGCACGAGCGGTGCGTTCTCCTTCAACCTGCCGGAGGGGATGTGCCCGCGGTGCGAGGGGACGGGCCGGGTGTCGAGCATCGACCTCGACGCGCTGATCGACCGCTCGAAGTCGCTCGAGGGCGGCGCTCTCGACGCGATCCCCAACTTCGTCGTCGGCGGCTGGTACTGGAAGGGCCTCGCCGAGTCGGGCCTCTATCCGGCCGATGTGCCGATCGCCGACTTCACGCCCGAGCAGATGGACGCGTTCCTCCACCGTCCGGCCACGAAGATGGCCATCGCCGGGATGACGATGACCTACGAGGGCCTCCTGGTGAAGGTCACCCGCCTCTACCTGGCGAAGGAGGCGGCGCAGCCGCACATCCGCGCCTTCGCCGAGCGGGTGGCCACCTTCGCCGCCTGTCCCGAGTGCGGAGGCGGCCGGCTCACCCGCGCGGCACTGGAGTCGCGCATCGGGGGCCGGAACATCGCCGAGTGCGCCGCGCTGCAGGCGACCGACCTCGCCGCGTGGCTCCGCGGGCTGCAGGCGCCGTCCGTCGCTCCTATCGTCGAGACCCTCCTCGGGACGCTCGACGCCCTCGTCCAGGTCGGGCTGGGCTACCTGTCGCTCGATCGGGAGTCGGGCACCCTCTCGGGCGGTGAGGCGCAGCGGGTCAAGATGGTGCGGCATCTGGGATCGAGCCTCACGGACGTCACGTACGTCTTCGACGAGCCGACGGCGGGTCTGCATCCGCACGACGTCTCGCGGATGATCGAGCTGCTGCGCCGCCTGCGGGACAAGGGCAACACCGTCCTGGTGGTCGAGCACAAGCCGGAGATCATCGAGATCGCCGATCACGTGGTCGACCTCGGTCCGAGGGCCGGTGCGCACGGCGGCGAGCTGCGGTTCGAGGGGACGGTGGCGCAGCTGCGCACGTCCGACACCCTGACGGGCCGTCATCTCGGTCACCGCGTCCCGCTGAAGGAGGCCGTGCGCCGTCCGACCGGGGCGGTGGAGATCCGCGGGGCCTCCACGCACAACCTCCGCGGCGTCGACGTGGACGTCCCGCTGGGCGTGCTGACCGTCGTCACCGGAGTCGCAGGGTCGGGGAAGTCGTCGCTCCTGCACGGCTCGCTCGCGGGTCGGCCCGGCGTGGTGGTGGCCGACCAGTCGCCGATCCGCGGCTCGCGGCGCAGCAATCCGGCGACCTACACCGGGGTTCTCGACGCGATCCGGGCGGCCTTCGCGAAGGCGAACGGTGTGAGACCGGCGCTCTTCAGCGCGAACTCGGCAGGCGCCTGCCCCGTCTGCAAGGGGGCCGGGATGATCTTCACCGAGCTGGGCCCCGCCGCGACGGTCTCGTCGGTCTGCGAGGAGTGCGACGGCAAGCGGTTCACCGCTGAGGTGCTCGAGTACCGCCTCCGCGGGAGGAACATCCACGAGGTGCTCTCGATGCCGATCGTCGACGCCGCGGAGTTCTTCGCGAGCGGACCGGCGCACACGGTGCTCGCCCGTCTCGTCGACGTCGGTCTCGGCTACCTCACGCTCGGACAGCCGCTGAACACGCTGTCCGGGGGCGAGCGTCAGCGCCTCAAGCTCGCGATCAACATGGCCTCGTCCGGATCCGTCTACCTGCTCGACGAGCCGACCACGGGCCTGCACCTCGCGGACGTCGACACGCTGCTCGGACTGCTCGACCGGCTGGTCGACTCCGGGAACTCGGTCGTGGTGATCGAGCACCACCGCGCCCTGATGGCGCACGCGGACTGGATCATCGACGTGGGGCCCGGAGCCGGGCACGACGGAGGGACGATCGTCTTCGAGGGGACTCCGGTCGGGCTCGCGGCGGCGGACACGCTGACCGGACGCGCCCTCGCCGAGTACGCGCGCTGACGCGTCCGCAGCCGCGACGCTCGCGCGTCAGCGCGAGAACGGGCCGGACAGGGCCGCCCACTGCAGGAGCATGATCGTCTTCGCGTCGACGATCTGCACGCCGATCTGGGTCAGCGCCTCGTCGAACGAGAGCTCGAGGACCTCGATGTCCTCGCCCTCGTCGGCGAGTCCCGCGAATGCTCCGCTGCGGGTGCCCGCGCGGTAGCGCCCGGCGTAGAAGTGCAGCTTCTCGGTGACCGAGCCGGGGCTCATGAACGCGTCGAACACGTGCTCGAGCCGGCCGACCTCGAGTCCGGTCTCCTCGGACGCCTCGCGGCGGGCGCCCTCCTCGGGCCCGTCCTCGTCCAGGAGACCGGCGGGCACTTCGAGGAGCATCCCGTCGAGGTCGCCGTTCACGTACGCGGGGTAGCGGAACTGCCGGATCAGGACGACGGTGCGCGCGTCGGCGTCGTAGAGCAGGACCGCCGCGCCGTTCCCCCGGTCGTACGTCTCGCGCTGCTCGCTCGTCCAGCTGCCGTCGCGGTGCCGGTAGTCGAAGCGGGTGGTGCGGAGGACGTACCAGTCGCTCGAGAGGAGGGTGACCTCCTTCACGACGACGTCGGGGTTCCCGACGAGGTCGAGCCCGTCCCTGTCGAGTCCGGTGCGGCCCCGCCGGTCGGGGTCGTCGATTCCGGCGGTCACGCGCGTGCTCCCGTGTGCGTCATTCCTCAGCGGAAGTTGACGAACTGGAGGTCGAGCTCAAGGTCGGCTCCGCGCAGGAGCGCCATGGTCGCCTGGAGGTCGTCGCGGCTCTTCGAGGAGACGCGGAGCTCGTCGCCCTGGATCTGCGACTTGACCGACTTCGGCGCCTCGTCGCGGATGAGCTTGTTGATCTTCTTCGCGTGCTCCTGGTCGATGCCCTCCTTGAGGGTGGCCTCGATCCGGTACTCCTTGCCGGACGCGAAGGGCTCGCCCGCGTCGAGGCTCTTGAGGCTGATGCCGCGCTTGATCAGCTTCGACTGGAAGACGTCGAGGATGGCGTTCGCCCGCTCCTCGGTGTTGGCCTTGATCAGGATCTTCTCGCCGCTCCAGGCGATCGAGGCGCCGACGTTCTTGAAGTCGTAGCGCTGCTCGACCTCCTTGTGGGCCTGGTTCAGGGCGTTGTCCGCCTCCATCTTGTCGATCTTGCTGACGACGTCGAACGTTGAATCTGCCATGGCTCCGAGTTTAGCTTTCAGGCGTGGCGGAGCCCGGCCCCAGGCGCGGCTGGTACCTCTGAGGGGTGCGCCGCCTCCCCGTTCTCGTCCTCGTCCCGCTCGCCGGCCTCCTCCTGGCCGGCTGCGGCCAGCGGCCGCCCGCGCTGACGGTCGAGGAGGGCCTGTCCACCGTCCCTCCCGCGGCGACCGCTCCCGTCGCGGCCGACCCCGTCGTGCTGGAGGATCCCGAGCAGGCCGCGGCGACGCCGGTGCGACTGCTCGCCGACGAGGCGTGGCTGGGCACGGCGTCCGAGGGGAGCGGCATCCCGCTGCGTGCGCTCACCGCCTACGCGGGCACGGCCCTCCTCACGGCGTCGGTCGACCCCGACTGCCGGTTGGACTGGGCGACCCTGGCCGGCATCGGCTACGTCGAGAGCAGGCACGGCACGATCGACGGCGGCGAGCTGGGCGAGGACGGGCGGCCGACGGAGCCGATCTACGGTCCGCGCCTGGACGGAACGCGCTTCGACCGGGTCCCCGACAACGACGGCGGGGCTCTGGACGGCGACGCCGAGGTCGACCGGGCGATGGGTCCGCTGCAGATCATCCCGGCGACGTGGATGGCGTGGGCGTCGAGCGGATGGGATCCGCAGAACGTGGACCAGCAGGCGGCGACCGCCGCCCGGTACCTCTGCGACGCCGGCGGCGACCTCTCGACGGAGTCGGGATGGCGGGCGGCGATCGCGGCCTACAACCCGGCCGGGAGCTACGCGGGGAAGGTCGCGGAGGCGGCGTCCCGCTACGCGGCGGAGGCGGACTGAGGCCTCGCGGCACCGATTTCCGATCCGCCGGTCGCGTGGGTATCCTTGCTGAGCGCCTCCGGTTGTGAACACGTGGTCGGGTGCGCCACGGCGAGTTACCCTAGCGGCCAAAGGGATCTGACTGTAAATCAGACGGCGTAGCCTTCGGGGGTTCGAATCCCTCACTCGCCACCGAGCAGGAACACCCAGCAGACGCCCCGGCATCACGAGATGCGCGGGGCGTTCCGCATGTCGGGGGATCGCCCTTCCGGCGGAGCGCCTTTCCGGGGGAGCGCCTTTCCGGCCCGCCCCGTCGCCTCAGCCCCGCGCCTCCTGCTCCAGGAACGCTGCGAGGGAGAGCGGCGGCCGTCCGGTCAGCCGCTCGACGTCGGACGAGACGTGCTCCAGCTGTCCGGCGGCGATCGCGGAGTAGGTGCTGACCCAGGCGTCCAGCTGCCAGCCCGGTGCGTTCCAGCGGCGGCGTGACGCGTACGCCTCCTCGAGGGTCTCGTCGACGTACACGGCGGGGCGGCCCGCCGCCGTCAGGGTCGCCGCGACCTCGTCGAGGGTGAGGGCCTCGGGCCCGGTCAGCTCGTAGGCGGCTCCGCGGTGCTCGGAGGGGGAGCGGAGGACAGCCGCGGCCGAGCGGGCCACATCCTCGCGCGCGACGACGGCGGCCCGGCCCGTTCCCGCGGGTCCGCGGATCGCGCCGTCCTCGCCGAGCATCGCGGGCAGGAAGTCGAGGTAGAGGTTGTCGCGGAGTAACGTCCAGCCCATGCCCGAGCGGCGGATCGCGTCCTCGGTGGCCGCGTGGTCTCGGGCGAGGGTGAAGACCGCGTCGGGTGCGGCTCCGGCGAAGGAGGTGTAGACGACGTGCTCGACACCCGCGGCGGCGGCTGCACCGACGAACGCGAGGTGCTCGGCGCGGCGCTCCTCGTTCTCGGAGGCGGAGACCATCAGGAGGAGGCGCACGCCCTCGAGCGAGTCGCCCGCGTCGGCGAAGGAGGAGCGCACCACCTCGGCCCCGGTGAGCTCGGGCGCGCGGGACGGGTCGCGGACCAGCAGGCGGAGGGCGTGACCGGCGTCGGCGAGCTCGCGCGCGACGCGACCGCCCACGGCTCCGGTGGCTCCGGTGAGGGCGATAGGGGTGCTCATCCCCCCATGATGGGCCCGATCCCTAGGCTGGGACCATGAGCGACAACGCCCCCCTCCTCGCCATCGCCCGCTCGATCGCCGTCGAGGCGGCGCACCTCGCCCGCCAGCGGCGGGAGGACGGTGTCGAGATCGCCGCGTCGAAGTCGTCTCCGGAGGACGTGGTGACGGCCGCGGACCGGGAGGTCGAGGAGCTGATCCGCCGGCGCCTGGCCGAGGCGCGTCCGGACGACGGCTTCCTCGGCGAGGAGTCGGGGTCGGGGGGCGGCACGAGCGGGCTGACCTGGGTCGTCGATCCGATCGACGGGACCGTCAACTACCTCTACGGCATCCCCTCCTACGCGGTCAGCATCGCTGTGGTGGAGGGGGAGCCGGATCCCGCGACCTGGACCGCGCTCGCCGGCGCGGTCGTGAACGGAGCGACGGGCGAGGTGACCACGGCCAGCCGAGGCGGGGGAGCCGAGCGGGACGGAGTCGCGCTGCAGGTCTCGGCTCCCTCCTCCCTCTCGCTCGCGCTGGTCGGCACCGGCTTCGGCTACGACGCGGGCCGCCGGATGCGTCAGGGCGCCGTGGTGCAGGAGCTCCTGGGCTCGGTCCGCGACATCCGCCGCATCGGCTCGGCGGCGCTCGACCTGTGCTCGGTGGCCACCGGGCAGCTGAACGCGTACTACGAGCGGGGCCTGAACTCGTGGGACCTCGCTGCGGGCGCCCTCATCGCCGAGGAGGCGGGTGCGCGGGTCGCGGGACTCGACGGCGCACCCTTCGGCTCCGGGCTGCTCATCGCGGCACCGGATCCTCTCTTCGCCGAGCTGGAGGATCTGCTGCGCCGCCTGCGCGCGGACGAGGTGTAACCGCTCTCCCAGGCCGAGCCGACAAGGATTCCATGCGCCGAGAGGCGGATCGGCGCAGGATCCCGCCGGGGCTCGCCGCGCGTCGTGCCCCGATCGCGCCTGTGCGCGGCGGCCTCTGGCCGGATCCCGCCGGCCGTGGTTATCCTTTATGAATTCGTGATGTTCGCACAGGCTGCGCTCACGGAGCCGAGCGGTGCCTCTCCCTGGAGGCCCGCTCGTCCCCTGCCCCCGACGGAAGACATCGATTTCGTGAGCCCCGATTCGCCCGCCCCCGCTGCCCCTGCATCGACCCCCGGCGAATCGACTCCACCCCTCTCCCGTCGCGAGCTCCGCGAGCGCGAGCGCGCTCTGGCCCTCGCCTCCGACGTCTCGCTGGCGAGCGGCTCCGACGACCTCCTCGCGGCTCCCACGGCGGAGCAGCTGCGCGAGGCGGAGCGCCGCGTCGCCTCGGTCCGCAGCGCCCCGGCGCCCGTCCCCGCTCCGCGCGTGACGCCGCTCCGGCCCGTGCGCCGGGCCCGGGTCGGCGGACTCGTCGCCCTCTCCTTCGTCGCGGCCATCGTGGCGGCGACCTCTCTGCCGGCCACATCGCTCCTGACCGCGGAGGACGTGCAGGCGCAGAGCCTCTCGACCCCCTTCGGGGCCGACGCCCGCCGCGGCGCGCAGTCGTTCGTCGCCGGCGAGGTCAGCGCCGAGACGGTCGCCCGCGACGGGTTCGGCGTGCAGGAGCGCAAGACGCAGACCAACGTCGCCGACATCGTCCGCACCTCCGACACCGGCTTCACGAACGACCCGAACGCGTCGATCCAGTGGCCCTTCGCCGTCGGCGTGCCGGTGGGCGACCGCTTCGGCTACCGCAACTGCGCGGGCTGCTCGGTGAACCACGGCGGCACCGACTTCAACCCGGGCGACGGCTCGCCCATCCAGGCGATCGCCGACGGCGTCGTGCGCACGGTCATCGACGGCGAGGGCTCGCTCGGCGTGCACGTGATCGTCGACCACGAGATCGACGGGCAGCTCGTCTCGAGCGTGTACGCGCACATGCAGCACGGCTCGGCGGCCGTGTCCGAGGGCGACCCGGTGAAGGTCGGTCAGCTCCTCGGCCTGGTGGGCACGACCGGCATGTCGACCGGCCCGCACCTGCACTTCGAGATCCGCCTCGACGGCGTGACGAAGGTCGACTCCTACCTCTGGCTCAAGGCCAACGCCGGGCGCTGACCCGGCGGCGGGACGCGGGAGCCGCCGGGCGGACCCCGCGGCCCGCTACTCCGCGTGCAGCCAGACCGTGGTGTCGGCGGGCAGCGCCGGCTCGTGCAGCTCCTCCGAGGACAGCACCACGGAGCCGACGGGCAGCTCGACCGGAGCCTCGCCGAGGTTCGCGATCACCGTGACGGCTCCGTTGCGGAACGCCACGACGTCCTCCGGGTAGCCCTCGAGCCATTCGACGGCGCCGGAGCCCAGGTCCTCGGCGCGGCGCACCGCGAGCAGGGACCGGTACAGCTCGAGCGTCGAGCCCGCGACACCGCGCTGGCGGTCGCGCGCGAGCGGCGTCCAGTCGCCGGGCTGCGGCAGCCAGGAGTCGCCGGTGCCGCTGAAGCCGTACGCGGGTGCGTCCGCCTCCCACGGGATCGGCACCCGGCAGCCGTCACGGCCGTAGCGCTCGCCGCCCGTGCGGAACCAGGTCGGGTCCTGACGCGCCGAGTCCGGCAGGTCGATCGCCTCGGGGAGCCCGAGCTCCTCGCCCTGGTAGACGTAGGCGGAGCCGGGGAGCGCGAGCATGAGGGCGGTCGCGGCACGAGCGCGGCGCAGCCCCAGGACGGGGTCGGGGAGTCCGGGCGTGCGCGGGCCGATGCCGTAGCCCTGCGGGTTGTCGGACGTCAGGGCCAGGCGGCTCGCGTGGCGCACGACGTCGTGGTTCGACAGCACCCACGTCGACGGGGCGCCGACGGCGGCGAAGGCCTCGACGGAGGAGTCGATGATGTCGCGGAGGGCGGGTGCGCTCCACGGGGTCTCGAGGTAGGCGAAGTTGAAGGCCTGGTGCATCTCGTCGGGGCGGACCCAGCGGGCGAGCTTGGAGAGGGGCTGCACCCACGCCTCGGCGCAGAGCACGCGGTCGTCCGGGTACTCGGCGAGCAGGGAGTGCCAGTCGCGGTAGATCTCGTGGACGCCGTCCTGCGCCCAGTAGGGGGCGGTGGCGGGCTCCTCGCCGTCGGCGGGAGCGACTCCGCCCATCGACCCGCTGTCGGCGGGCGGCGTGTAGTCGGGCAGCCCCTCGGCCTTGATCATCCCGTGCGCGACGTCGACGCGGAAGCCGTCGACGCCGCGGTCGAGCCAGAAGCGGAGGACCTCCCGGAAGCGCTCGCGCACCCACTCGTTCGTCCAGTCGAAGTCGGGCTGCGAGGTGTCGAAGAGGTGCAGGTACCACTGGCCGGCCGAGCCGTCGGGCTCCATGACGCGGGTCCACGCGGGGCCGCCGAAGACCGATTCCCAGTTGTTCGGGGGCAGTTCGCCCGACTCGCCCCGGCCGTCGCGGAACAGGTAGCGCGCCCGCTCGGCGCTGCCCGCGGGAGCGGCGAGCGCCTCCTGGAACCAGCGGTGGGCGCTGGAGGAGTGGTTGGGGACGAGGTCGACGATGATGCGGATGCCCAGGGCGTGAGCGCGGGCGAGCATCGCGTCGAAGTCGGCGAGGGTGCCGAAGAGCGGATCGACGTCGCAGTAGTCGGCGACGTCGTAGCCCGCGTCCTTCTGCGGCGAGGTCATGAAGGGCGAGAGCCAGATCGCGTCGACGCCGAGCTCGGCGAGGCTCTCGAGGCGCGAGGCGATGCCGGGCAGGTCGCCGATGCCGTCGCCGTCCGCGTCCGCGAAGGAGCGCGGGTAGATCTGGTAGATGACGGCGGTGCGCCACCACTCGGCTCCCCGGCGGTGCTCGGCCTCGGAGTCGGGGCCGGGGGAGTTCTCGGGCGCGCCGGAGAGAGCGGAGTCCAGGGTCATGGGGTCGAGTTTATCGGGCGGCTCAGGGGCGCCGGGGGCACGCCCCCCGCCGTCCCGTACAGTCGACGGGTGATCGAAGAGACGCCGGACGAGGCCCGAGCCCGACGCCGACGGGCGCTGCTGTGGGTGGTGCCGCTGCTGGTGCTGCTGGTCGGCGGCCTGGTCGCCGTCACCCTCGCGATCGGCGGATTCGCGCTGCGCAGCATGACCGGCGCCTCCGCCGTGCAGCTCGTCCTCGTCGCCTAGGCGGTCGCGGCCGGGCCGTCCTCGTCCTCGGGCGGGGGCGCGGAGGAGGTGCGCGCCCGCTCCTCGGACGCGTGCGCGGTCTCGGGCCCGGTCGCGCGGGCCTGCTCGTCGGCGCGGGTGACCGCCTCCGCGAGCTCGTCGGCGACGAGGTACCCGGGAGAGACGGCCTCGGCCCGGTAGGCCGCCCGGCCGACCATGTGCGCCGAGACGGGCACGGTCAGCAGCTGGAAGCCGATCACCAGCACGATGGTCCCCGCGGCGGCGAAGCCGGGGTTCCGGATGGCGACCGCGAGCATCACGCAGATCAGTCCGAGCACCTGCGGCTTCGTGCCCGCGTGCATCCGGGAGAGCAGGTCGTCGAACCGCATCAAGCCGATCGCGGCCAGCAGCGAGAGCAGGGCGCCGACCAGCAGCAGCACAGCGGTGAGCACGTCGAAGAACAGGTCCATGTCAGTCCTCCTCGCGGTTGGCCATGAACTTGGCGACGCTGATCGATCCGAAGACGGCGAACAGCGCGAGCCCGAGCGCGACGGGCAGGGTCCGCGCGTGGTGGTTGACCGCCATCTCGGCGCCGATCCCGCAGATGATCGTCGCGACGAGCACGTCGGCCGCGACGACCCGATCGAGCACGGATGGACCGCGGAGGATCCGCGCGAGCGCGAGCAGGCAGGCGGCGCCGAAGACCGGCACCAGGATCCAGATCAGCCAGTCGATCACCGGACCACCCCCGATCCGGCCTCGATCGGCCGATTCACGCGCTGCACGTCCTCGCGGGAGCCGATGGCCCGGACGATGCGCGCTTCCGTCCGGAGGACCGTCCGGCGCACCTCGTCGATCCGCTCGCCCTCGTCGTGGGTCACGCCGAGCACGTGCAGGTAGAGGACGTTCAGCTGCGGGTCCACGTCGATCACCAGGGAGCCGGGGACGAGCGAGACGGCCTCCGTCGTCCAGACGAGCATCCCCTCGGAGCGGCTGCGCAGGTGCACGGCGACGATGGCGTTGTGCACCGGGACCGGCAGGGTCAGGATCTGCCAGGACACCCGCACCGAGGCCACCGCGATGTCGGCCAGCAGGCGCAGGAGGAAGAGGAGCACGAACCACGGGTTGATGCGGTTCGAGAACTCGACCGGCGGCAGGTAGAACACCCGGGTGATCAGCAGGGCGACCAGGAAGCCGGTGACGATCGACAGCACCGAGACGTCGTCCCAGAGCAGCACCCAGATCCCGACGAGGGTCACGAACATCGCGACGCGGTTCCAGATGTCGACGCGGCGGCGGGGGCTCATCGCGGCCCCTCCTCTCCGAAGGACGAGTCGCGGTAGACGGTCGCGATGTAGGTCGCGGGGTCGGCGACCGCGCTCGCCGCTCGCTCGCTCGCGTCGTAGAGGGGACCGGCGCCGACGGTCAGCACGACGCCGACGACGACCATCCCCGCGGTGGCGAGCACCATCATCGGCGGCGAGTGGCGGGTGCGGATGCTGCCCGTGTCGTGGGGGTCCTCCTGCAGCTGGTCGATCAGGGGCGACTCGTAGCCGGGCACCTCCTCCTGCCGGCGCCAGAAGACCATGTTCCAGACGCGCGCGACGGCGTAGAGGGTCAGGAGCGAGGTGACGGCCCCGGCGGCGATGACGGCCCAGATCAGCCACGACGGCTGGTCGACGGCCGACTCCGTGCCGGCGACGAAGAGCCCCACCTTGCCGAGGAAGCCGGTGAACGGCGGGATCCCGCCGAGGTTCATCGCGGGGATGAAGTAGAGCAGCGCCAGCAGCGGCGAGGCCTTGAGCAGCCCGCCGAGGCGCAGGATCGAGGTGGTACCGCCGACGCGCTCGATCAGGCCGGTCGCGAGGAAGAGCGTCGTCTGCACCGTGATGTGGTGGATGACGTAGAAGATCGTCGCCGCGTAGCCGGCCGGGGTGCCCACGGCGATCCCGAAGACCATGTAGCCGATGTGCGAGACCAGCGTGAAGGACAGCATCCGCTTGATGTCTGCCTGCGCGACGGCGCCGAGGATGCCGACGATCAGCGTCAGCAGCGCCACCACCAGCAGCACCTCGCTCAGCCTCCCTCCGGGGAAGAGCAGGGTCTCGGTGCGGATCAGTGCGTACACGCCGACCTTGGTGAGGAGTCCGGCGAAGACGGCGGTCACCGGCGCCGGAGCCGTGGGGTAGGAGTCCGGGAGCCAGAACGACAGGGGGAAGACGGCCGCCTTGATGCCGAAACCGAGCAGCAGCACCACGTGGAGCACCAGCTGCACGTCGGCGGGGAGCTCGGCGATGCGGATCGAGAGCTGCGCCATGTTGACCGTGCCGGTGGCGCCGTAGAGCAGACCGATGGCCGAGAGGAAGAACACGCTCGAGACCAGGCTGACGACCACGTAGGTCGTGCCGGCGCGGATCCGCGGCGCGGTGCCGCCCAGGGTGATCAGCACGTAGCTCGCGGCCAGCAGGATCTCGAAGCCGACGTAGAGGTTGAAGAGGTCGCCCGCGACGAAGGCGTTGAGGATGCCCGCCGAGAGGATCAGGTAGGTCGGGTGGAAGATCGTGACCGGCGTCTCGCGGTTGCCGTCGACGAGGCCCTGGCCGACCGAGAACAGCAGGACGCCCAGCAGGGTGATCGAGGTGATCACGAGCATCAGCGCGGCGAGCGGATCGACGACCAGCACGATGCCCCACGGCGGCTCCCAGCCGCCCACGTAGACGGCGCTGCCGCCTCCGTCGCCGGTGAGGACCAGCACGAGCATCACCGAGGAGATCACCAGAACGCTCGAGAGCGTCACGATGTTCACGGTGATCTGCGCGCGCCGGTGGCGTCCGAGGATCAGCGCGACGGCCGCTCCCAGGAGGGGGAGGGTGACGACGAGCGGGATCAGGGCGTTCATCGGTCCTCCTTCCTGTCGTCGGTCATGGCGCTCTCCCCGTGCTTGGCGGCGGTGCCCTCGTCGCTGGACTCGAGCAGGACGTCGAGCGCCCGGTCGTCGGCGGTGGTCTGGGCCGAGATGCCCGCCGCGTCCTCGCGGACGGAGGCGTCGGTCTCGTCGTCCTCCACCTGGTCGGCGTTGGCGAGGCGCCAGCGCCGGTAGATCATCGCGAGGAGGAAGGCGGACACCCCGAAGGTGATCACGATCGCGGTGAGGATCAGCGCCTGCGGCAGCGGGTCGGCCATCTCGGCGGCGATCTGCTCGTAGGAGCGCCCGTCGTCGGTGACGAACGGCGCGATGCCCGAGCGGCCGGCCATCAGCAGGATGAGGATGTTGGTCGCGTTCCCGACGAGCAGGAACCCGATCAGGATGCGGGTGAGGCTGCGCTCGAGCATCTGGTAGACGCCCGCCGCGTACATCACCGCCATCACGACGACGAGGACGAGGGTGATGCTCATGCGCCGTCCCCCCTGCCCGGTCCGCCGACGACCGTGGAGCCGGTGGGGAGCGAGGTCTCGAGCCCGTCGACCGTGCCCTGGCCGGGGCCGGGGGTGCTGTCGGTCGAGTGCGTGACGCCGTCGCCCGAGGGGGAGCCCTGCTCGGCCTCCTCGCCGTGGCGGTCGACCTCGCCGCCGAGGCTGCGGAGGATGTCGAGGGCGAGGCCGATCACGATCAGGTACACCCCGATGTCGAAGAGGGTGGACGTGCCCAGGTGGAGCTCGCCCAGCACCGGCACCTCGAGGTCGAGCCAGCTCGATTCGAGGACCTCGAGGCCGAAGGCGAGGGAGGAGACGGCGGTGCCGACGGCGAAGAAGAGGCCGAGTCCGAGGACCTTGCCCGCGTCGATCGGCGCGGCCTCGCCGAGCTCGAAGCGGCCGCCGGCGAGGTAGCGCGCGACGAGGGCGAGACCGGCGAGCAGGCCGCCCGCGAAGCCTCCGCCCGGGGTGTTGTGTCCGGTGAAGAGCAGGTAGACCGACACGATCATCGCGGGGTGGAAGAGCAGGCGCACCAGCACCTCGAGCACGATCGAGCGGTTCTCCGGCCGGAGCGTGCGCCCGGCGACGAGCCAGGAGCCCCGGTCGCCGTCGCGCTCGGCGTCGGCGGAGGAGGTGGTCAGGTCCATCGCGCGCTCGCGGCGGTCGTCGGCGCTCTGCGACTCGAGGCGGGGAGCGCCTCCGGCCCGGCTGGAGAGGAAGATCAGGCTCGCGACGCCGGTGGCGACCACGACGAGGACCGAGATCTCGCCCATCGTGTCCCAGGCGCGGATGTCGACGAGCAGGACGTTGACGATGTTGCGGCCCTTGCCCTCCTCGTAGGCGAGGCGGGGCAGCTCGGCCGAGATCGGCGTCGCGGTCCGGGCGCCGAGGGCGATGGTGGCGGCGAGGGCCATGACCGCTCCGACCGCGATGCCGATGACGGCGCGCAGGCGCTTGCGCATCGGCTGGTGCTTCGCAGCGATGCGGGTCGGGAGGCGGCGCAGCACCAGGACGAAGACCACGAGGGTCACCGTCTCGATCAGCGCCTGGGTGAGGGCGAGGTCCGGTGCGCCCTGCAGGGCGAAGAGGGCCACCATCCCGTAGCCGGTGGCGCCGGCCAGCAGCACGGCGGCGACCCGGTTGCGGGCGATCGCGCACAGCACCGCCGCGAGGATCATCACGGCCGCGACCGCGAGCTGGCCCGGGCTGTCCCAGAAGACGAGATCGCCCGGCCAGGTGCGGTTGAGGGCGGCCGCACCGCCGACGCCGAGGACGAAGACCGCGAAGATCACCGTCAGGTAGCGGGGGAGCGAGCCGCGCTGGACGGACTCGGTGACCGTGCTGGCGACTCGGTCGAGCCAGCGGACGGTGGCCCAGTAGCCCTCGGCCGAGTCGATCCGGTTGGGCAGCATCGACTGGGCGCGCGCGACGGCGACGCGCTTGGCGAAGAGCAGGAGTCCGACGGCGATCACGAGGGCGCTGAGTGCCAGCGCGGGCTCGAAGCCGTGCCAGAGCGCGAGGTGGTAGCCGCCGTGGTCGGAGGCCTCCGCGGCGGCGGCGAGCTCCGGGTCGGCGTCCGGAGCGGCGTAGGGGAGGGTGTCCGCGTAGACGGCGACGAGCGGGTCGAGCACGGAGGCGGCGATCCCGCCGATCACGCTGGCGGCGGCCAGCAGTACCGGGGCGACGGTGAAGGTCCACGGCTCGGCGTGCAGGTGCGTGTCCTCGAGCCCCTTCTTCCGGGCGAAGGCGCCCCAGAAGAAGCGCGCGGAGTAGGCCACGGTGAGGATCGAGCCGAGGACGAGGCCGACCAGCGCGACCCAGGCCCAGAACGAGCCCTGCTCGATCGCCGAGATCAGGCTCGTGAACACGGCCTCCTTGGCGACGAAGCCCAGCAGCGGCGGGATGCCCGCCATCGACAGCACGCCGACGAGGGCGGCGCTCGCGAGCACCGGCGCCTGCCGTCCCAGGCCGCTGAGCTTGCGGAGGTCGCGCGTGCCGGCGCGGTGGTCGACGATGCCGACGGTGAGGAAGAGCAGCGCCTTGAAGAGAGCGTGGGCGACGAGCAGGGTCAGTCCGGCCAGCGCGGCGTCGCGCGAGCCGAAGCCGACGGCGACGGTCAGGAAGCCGAGCTGGCTGACGGTGCCGTAGGCCAGCACGAGCTTGAGGTCGTACTGCCGGAGCGAGCGCCAGCCGCCGACGAGCATGGTCCAGACTCCGACGCTCACCACCACGGGCAGCCAGACGGAGTCGTCGGCGAAGCCCGGCGCGAGGCGCGCGACGAGGTAGATGCCGGCCTTCACCATCGCGGCGGCGTGCAGGTAGGCGCTGACCGGCGTGGGAGCGGCCATCGCGGCCGGCAGCCAGAAGTGGAACGGCACCAGGGCCGACTTCGAGAACGCGCCGAGCAGCACCAGCACCAGGGCCGTCGACACGATCGGGCCGGAGGGGGCGGCGGCGACGATCCCGGAGAGGCTGGTGGTGCCGGCCTGCACGATTAGGACGATGACCCCGACCAGCATCGCCAGCCCGCCGAGAGTCGTGACCAGGAGCGCCTGGAGACCGGCACCCCGGCTCTCCTTGCGCCCGCTGTAGTGGCCGATGAGGAGGTAGGAGAGGACGCTCGTCGCCTCCCAGAAGACGAAGAGGATGATCACGTCGTCGGCCGTGACCAGCCCGTACATCACTCCGGCGAACGCGGACAGGAGCGCTGCGAACCGGCCCAGCGAGGGCTCGTCGCGGCTGAAGTACGTCGCGCAGTAGGCGAGGACCAGGGCGCCGACTCCGCTGACCACGAGGGCGAGGACGATCGAGAGCGCGTCCAGGCGGAAGGAGAGGGCGATGTCGAGCGCGGGGATCCACGGCACGGACTCGCGGATCTCGCCGCCGTCGAGGATCGTCGGCAGGGCGGTCGCGGTGGCGACGAAGCTCGCGGCCGGGATCAGCGCCAGCGCGTAGAACGTCTTCGGCCCGAACCGGTCCACCAGCCAGGGGGTCACCACGGCGATCGCGAACGAGATCACGAGGATGAGGAGCATCACATGTTCCTCCCAAGGTGTACCCAGCGCATAAGTCGGTCAAGAATATCGGAGCGCCCTCCCGCGCAACCTGAGTGCGGAGAGGCTTGACGGCCCCGTCGTGATCCGCCAGGGCCCTACCGTGGGGAGCATGGCCCGCTCGCTCCTCCCCGACCAGCTCTGCCGACTCCGCGTCCACGACCTCGCGACGGGGGAGTCGACGACCGTCTTCGAGTCCGACTCCGTCCTCGTGGAGGCGCCGAACTGGACTCCGGACGGCTCCGCCCTGATCGTGAACGGCGACGGCGGCCTCTTCCGGCTGCCGCTCGAGGGGGCGGCCGTGCTCGAGCCGATCCCGCTCGACGGGGTGCCGGCCGAGCTCAACAACGACCACGTGCTCGCCCCGTCCGGCGGGCTCGCCTACGTCTCGGCGCGCGACGGGCACCTCTACGCGGTCGAGCTCGACGGCTCCGCCCCCGCCCGCCGCCTGACCGCCGAGCGCGAGGGCGCGCGCTTCAAGCACTACCTGCACGGCGTCTCGCCCGACGGCGCGACCCTCGCGCTGATCGGCGGCGGCGACGCCTCCGGGCGGTGGCGGACCGACGTCTACACGATGCCAGCCGGAGGAGGCGCGCTCACCGCCCTGACCGACGACGAGCCGGCCGACGACGGCGTCGACGTCTCGGCCGACGGCCGCACCCTCGTCTTCAACTCCGAGCGGGCCGGAGGCGGGGCGCAGCTGTTCCGCATCGGTCTCGACGGCTCCGCGCTCTCCCGCCTGGTCGAGTCGGACACGGTCGACTGGTTCCCGCACGAGTCGCCCGACGGCGCGCACCTGCTCTACCTCGCCTATCCGGAGGGGACAGCCGGGCACCCCGAGAACGTCGACGTCGAGCTGCGGCTGCTCGACCTCCCCGGGCGCGCGACGCTCGAGCCCGGCCGCGTGCTGGAGCGCCTCCACGGCGGGCAGGGGACGATCAACGTCTCCGGCTGGGCGCCGGACTCGACGCGCTTCGCCTACGCCGACTACCCGCGGCGCTGAGAGCCTGAGTCCTTGCCGCGCATGCGCGGGAGGGGGATCGATCACGGCGGGGAGCGGGTCTTGAATCGGGGGATGAGCATCGACAGCGCAGCATCCTCCTCCGTCACCCGCTCGCCGCTCGGCGACTCCGGCATCGACGTCTTCCCGCTCTCGCTCGGCGGCAACGTCTTCGGCTGGACCGCGGGGCGGCAGACCTCCTTCGACGTCCTCGACGGCTACACGGCCGCGGGCGGCGACTTCATCGACACCGCCGACGCCTACTCCGCCTGGGTCCCGGGCAACACGGGCGGCGAGTCCGAGACGATCATCGGCGAGTGGCTCGCGCATCGCTCGGGGGACCGGGACGACGTGGTGATCGCGACGAAGGCGGGCCGCCACCCGCAGTTCACCGGCCTCGCGCCCGACACCGTGCGCGCGGCCGCCCGCGCCTCCCTCGAGCGCCTCGCGACCGACCGGATCGACCTCTACTACGCCCACTTCGACGACGAGGCCGTGCCGATGGCCGACATCGCCGCCGTGTTCTCGGAGCTCGTGGACCAGGGCCTGGTCCGCGCGATCGGAGTGTCGAACTTCAGCGCCGATCGCGTCGCGGAGTGGCTGCGCATCGCGGGCGAGGAGGGCCTGCACGCGCCCGTCGCGCTGCAGCCGCACTACAACCTCGTGGAGCGCGGGATCGAGGCCGACCTGCTGCCCCTCGCCCGCGAGGCGGGGCTGGCCGTCGTCCCCTACTCCGCCCTGGCGTCAGGATTCCTGACCGGCAAGTACCGCGACGGATCGACGCCCGAGGGTCCGCGCGCCGACGGCGCCTCCCGCTACCTCGACGGCCGCGGCCGCCGGGTGCTGGCGGCGCTCGACGCGGCGGCGGAGGCGCACGGCGCCGAGGTGGCGACGGTGGCCCTCGCGTGGCTCCGCTCGCAGCCCGGAGTGGTCGCGCCGATCGCCAGCGCCCGCGTGATGGAGCAGCTGCCGGCGCTGATCGCCTCGGCCTCCCTCGAGCTGAGCGCCGAGGAGCTCGCCGCGCTCGACGAGGCGAGCCGGGCGTAGCCGCAGACGGGCGGCCGCGGGGGCGCGTCCCCCGCGGTCATCGACGCTCCGCGGAGGTGCTATCGTCTAACGGTGCCAAATCGCGGGCACGCCCCGAGAGGGGCTGTCAGACCCGCAGGTGCGCCCCCTTAGCTCATTGGTAGAGCACTTCCTTGGTAAGGAAGAGGTAGTGGGTCCGATTCCCACAGGGGGCTCCGTTCCCCGCAGGCCAGACCTGCGAAGAACGCGCGGCGGGGTAGCTCAGGTGGTTAGAGCACACGGCTCATAATCGTGGTGTCGCGGGTTCAAGTCCCGCTCCCGCTACAGCGAGAAGGCCCCGGTTCGCGCGTCGAGCCGGGGCCTTCGGCTTTCCCGGGCGAGGTCCTGCCCGTGGGAGAGGTCTCAGACCGCGCAGCCCGCGAAGAGCACGTCGTCCGAGGAGACCAGGTCCTCCAGGGTCAGCAGGCGGTCGAGGTCGTGGCCGGCGGCCAGGGCGTTGGCGCGCTCCGGTGCGGTCTGGGGGGCGAGGCGCCCCTCCATGACCCCGCCGAGGGCGCGGACGGCGCAGGCGGCGACCACTCCCTCCGGGGTGCCGCCGATGCCGAGGACGAGGTCGACGCGGCCCGCGGGATCGGCCGCCTCGATCGCGACCGACACGTCGCCCTCGCCGCGCAGCTCGAGCGCGACCCCGACCGCGCGCAGGGCCGCGATCAGCCCGGAGTGACGCGGCTTGTCGAGCACGACGACGACCAGCTCCGCGACGGGCTTCCCGAGCGCCGCCGCCAGCCGTGCGGCGTTCTCGGCGGGAGGGAGGTCGAGCGAGACGGCGCCCCGGCCCGCTGCAGAGCAGACCAGCTTGTCCATGTAGAACACGTCGCGCGGGTCGAACAGCGTGCCGCGCGGGGCGAGCGCGATCACGCTCACCGAGCCGGGGAGCCCCTCCGCCGTGAGCCGGGTGCCGTCGAGCGGATCGACCGCCACGTCGCAGGAGGGAGCGGAGGCGCGGCCGAGGCGCTCGCCGTTCGCGAGCATCGGGGCCTCGTCCTTCTCGCCCTCGCCGATCACGACGACGCCGTCGAACGGAGCGTCGGCCAGCACGGCGCGCATCGCCGCGACCGACGCCTCGTCCGCCGCGATCTTGTCGCCGCGCCCGTACCAGCCGCGCGCCGCCTCGGCCGCCGCGCGCACGGCGGCGGCCACCGCCTCCTGCAGCTCGGCCGGGTAGGCGGGCGACGCGATCAGCCGCAGGCCGCTCATGCGCGCGCGGGCTGAGCGGTCGCGGTGCGGACCAGCCGCTCCAGGGTGCGCAGGCCGTCGGAGGAGAGCACCGACTCCAGGTGCCCCTGCACCGACGCGACGTGCTCGCCGCGGAGGGCGTTGACCACTCCCGTCTCCGGGTCGACCGAGACCTCGAGCCCCAGCCGGGGCGTGCGCGCGACGCCGGGGGCGACGGAGGAGAAGGTGTTGTAGAAGCCGATCGCGGCGTCCTCGCCGAACACGTCCACCGCCAGGCGCACGCCCTGGCGGGGCGCGGGCAGCGGCTCGACCGGGAGGCCCGCCAGCAGTGAGAGCATCTGGTGGCTGAGGCAGACGGCGAGCATCGGCCGCTCCGCCTCGAGGCGGGTGGTCATCAGCGAGCGCAGGTGCGCGATCCGCGGGTCGGAGTCGTCGCGGGGGTCGCCCGGGCCGGGGCCGAAGACGACGAGGTCGTCGCTCAGCACGTCGGCGACCTCCGACCAGCGCTCGACCCGGGCGTCCATCCCGAGGTGGCGCAGCTGGTGGGCGAGCATCGTCGTGAACTGGTCCTCGTTGTCGACGATCAGCGCGGTGTGCCCGGCGAGGCCGGCGATGTGCTCGGGCGCCTGGGGCCGGAGCCAGAACGAGGCGAGCCGCTCGTTGCGCGCCTCGAGCGCCTCCTGCACGCCCGGCTGCGCGTTCAGGTCGATGGCCGGCGGCACCTCGCGGTGCGGCAGCAGGCCCAGGGCGGAGAGGACGCCCGACGCCTTCGCCCGCGTCTCGGCGACCTCGCCCTCGGGGGTGGAGTGGCGCACGAGCGTCGCGCCGGCCGGCACGGTGAGGCGGCCGTCCGCGCGGAGGTAGGCGGTGCGGATGAGGATGGGGGCGTCGACCGTGTAGCCGTGCTCCTCCGGCTCGAAGAGGGCGAGCACGCCGGAGTAGTAGCCGCGCGGCTCCTTCTCGTACTCGGCGATCACGGCGCACGCGTTCTCCATCGGCGAGCCGGTGACCGTGGGCGCGAACATCGTCAGCCGCAGGACCTCGCGCACGTCGAGTCCGGTGCGGCCCTCGAGCAGGTACTCGGTGTGGCTGAGCCGCGACATCTGCTTGAGGAACGGCCCGAGGATGCGGCCGCCGTCCGGGCAGACCGCGCTCATCATCTTCATCTCCTCGTCCACGACCATGAAGAGCTCCTCGCTCTCCTTGACGTCGGCGAGGAACGCGAGCACCTCCTCCCCGGTGGGTCCGGCCGCGGGGTGGCGGAAGGTGCCGCTGATCGGGTTCATCATCGCGACGCCGTCGCGCACCGAGACGTGGCGCTCGGGGGTCGCGCCGACGGCGGTGACCGTCTGCGCGCCGTCGACGCCGGGGGTGTGGATCGCGAAGGTCCAGTACGCGCCGGACTCGTCGGTGAGCAGGCGGCGGAACCAGGCCAGGACCGCCTCGACGGGCGGCGCGTCGGTCTGCGCGACGAAGGCGCGGTTGATGACGAAGTTGGCGCCCTCGCCGCGGCCGATCTCGTCCTCGATCACCCGGCGGACGATGTCGGCGTACTCGTCGTCCGGCACGTCGAAGCCGCGCTCCTCGACCGGGATCTCCCGCTCGGGCAGGAGCCGCAGCACCTCCGCCAGGGGGACGCTCTCGCGCTCGCGCACCACGAGGTTGCGCAGCGGGGCTCCGTCGTCCTTCGCCGCGAAGCCGCGCTCGCGCACCTGCCGGTAGGGCACGAGGGTCAGCACGTCGTCGCCGTCGAGCGGGATGTCGGCCAGGCCCTCGACGTCGAGCACGTCGCCCGTGAACACGTCGACGGCGTCGCGGCCCTGGCGGAGGACCACCGCGAACGGCAGCGTCCCGTCGGAGGCGAGGATGCGGGAGAGGAGCGAGGTCATCGTGGTCCTTGAATCGGGTCGTGCCCCACCCGGGCCCTGACATGCAGAACGACCGCCCGGAGGAGGCGGTCGCGTGCGAGGGGTCTGCGCGTCGGTCCGCCTAGGAGGCGGGCCACCAGGGGCTTCGGATCGACGTGCGCACGCGGCGAGTCTAGGGGAGAGCCGGGCGGCGGCCAAGCGGTGTCAGGCGGCCGGCCGCTCGGTCGGCTCGCCCCGCAGGGTCCGGAGCAGGAGGGTCGCGCCGGCCGTCGCGGCGGGGGTGGCGACGACCGCGCCCCCGGGGACGAGGAACGCCAGGTAGACGGCGATGCCGAAGCCGAGCGAGACCGCGCGGTGCTCGCCGAGGAGGCGGCGGCGGTCGCGGAGGGAGAGCCCCCGGGCGTCGCCCGCGAACCCGGTCAGCTCGAGCGCGAGGGCCCTCCCGCCGACCAGGGCGCCGGCGACGAGGCCGACGATCGAGCCGACCAGCGGCACCAGGCCCAGCAGCACCAGGACCACGCCGATCCCGAGGGAGGTGGCGACCAGCACGGCGGAGTCGCGGAGGCCGCGGCCGACCCCCTGCCAGAAGGTGCTCTCGCGCTCGTCGGGCACGCCGCCGAGGTCGTCCTCGACCCGCCGCCAGATCCGCTCGTAGAAGGGGTCGCCGACCAGCAGGGTCACCGCGGCGAAGAGGACCACGCCGAGGGCGAGCACGGCGCCGACCACCGCGATCGAGAGCACCAGGCGGACGGTGGCGGCCGTGCCCTCGTCCCAGCCGCCGGCGAACGGGGTGAGCGCGGTCACCGCGTCCTGCACCCGCGTGAGCACCAGGACCAGCACGCCGACGAAGACCAGGCCGACGATCAGGGGCGGGATCGCGCCGAGGAGCATCGCCCGCGGCGAGCGGACCCAGGTGCGGAAGCCGCGGAGGAAGAGCCGGGCACCGAGGCCGAGATCGCGGAGGACGCTCATCCCCCGATCCTCGCAGGTGGGTCCGGCCCGGCGGTCCGGTAGAACACCCGACCGTGCGGGGTGCGGAGCCTCAGACCCGCTCGAACGGAGCGAGCAGCCCCGCCATCGCCTTCGTCCGCGGCGCGGCGTACTCGTCGCGCCGCGAGGTGCTGACGCCCATCGCGACGAGCCCCTCCACGAGGCGCACCGCCGAGGCGACGCCGTCGATCACGGGCACGCCCAGCTCCTGTGAGAGGTCGCGGCACAGGTCGGCCATGCCCGCGCAGCCCAGCACGATCGAGTCGGATCCGTCCACGGTCAGCGCCTCGGCGCACTCCGCCAGGATCGCGCGGCGGGCGTCGGAGCGGGGGTCGTCGAGCTCGAGCACCGGGATGTCGCAGGCGCGCACCTGGCGGCAGGCGTCGCCGAACCCGGCGCGGCGGGCGATGTCCCAGGCGCGGCCGCTCGTGCGCGAGAGCGTGGTGACCACGCTGAAGCCCCGGCCGACGAGCGCGGCCATGTGCATGGCGGCCTCGGCGATCCCCACGACCGGGCCGCTCGCGATCTCGCGCGCGGCGTCGACGCCCGGGTCGCCGAAGCACGCGATGACCGCGCCGTCGCAGCCGGCCGCCTCCGCCCGGGCGATCTCGTGCAGGACGCCGGGCACGGCGAGCGCCTCGTCGTAGTGGCTCTCGATCGACGCCGGACCCATCGGCGGGGTGACGGCCGTGATCTCGGTGCCGAGCGAGGCGACGGAGCGGGCGGCCCGGCCGATCGCCGCGGTCATCGCAGTGCTGGTGTTCGGGTTGACGACGGTGATGCGCATGGTGGTTCCTCGGTTCGGGTGCCGGGAGGGGGAGGGACCCGCCCGGCCGCCGGTCCGCGGGATGCGGAGCGGCCGGGGCGGATCCCTCCTCCGTGCCGGCCGGATCAGACGGTCGAGCCGTCGCTGACGTGCTCGAGGTCCTCGTCGAGGCGCCCGATCCGCGGCGCGCGCCGCTCGAGCACGGCCATCGCGACGAACCCGAGCCCGCAGCCGAGGAACCAGCTGTAGTCGCCGAGCCAGGTGAACTCCGCGCCTCCCGCCTCCGCGATCCAGCGCGGCACGAGCACCGAGGCGACGGAGGGGACTCCGCCGATCACGGTCGCCCAGACGGCGTTGGGGTTGAAGCCGCGCGAGAACCAGTAGCGGCCCTTCTCGCTCATCGTGTAGAGGTCGTCCACCCAGACGCGCTGGCGGCTGATCAGGTAGTAGCCCGCGATGAGGACGCCGAACAGCGGTCCGATCAGCGCGCCGAGGATGCCGAGCGTGTAGTGGATGGCGGTGTCGTTCGAGTACCAGTTCCACGGGGTGAGCAGCACCGAGCCGACGGCGGCGATCATGCCGCCCATCCGCCAGCTGATCTTCTTCGGGTTGACGTTCGAGAAGTCGAACGCGGGGGAGATGAAGTTGGCGACGATGTTGATGCCGATCGTCGCGATGACGAAGGTGAGCCCGCCGAGGAGCACGGCGAACCAGGTGTCGATCCGCTCGACGGTCTCGATCGGGTCGGTGATCAGCTCGCCGAAGACCGGCACGGTCGCCGAGGCGGTGATCACGGTGAGGAGGGAGAAGAAGAGGAAGTTGATCGGGAGGCCGAGCAGGTTGCCGCGCTTCACGGCGCCGTAGCTGCGGGCGTACCGGGAGAAGTCGCCGAAGTTGAGCATCGGGCCCGAGAAGTAGGAGACGACCAGGGCGACGGCCGAGATCATCACCGGCACCGCGGCGGCGAGGTCGAGCGGCTCGCCGGAGCCGAGGGTGAGCGAGATGTTCTCCCAGCCCGCCTGCGACACCAGGTAGACGGCCAGCACGAGCATCACCACGTAGACCGCCGGTCCCGCCCAGTCGATGAAGCGGCGGATCGACTCCATGCCCCGCCAGAACAGCGCGGCCTGCGCGACCCAGAGGATCGCGTAGGAGAGGTAGCCCAGGGCCGAGAGGCCGAGGAACGACGCCTCGGGCGTGTTCAGGGCGGCCATGCCCGGGAAGAACTTGAGGAAGACGATGTTCAGCGACTGCGCCGCCAGGTAGGTCTGCACGCCGTACCAGGCGATCGCGATCAGTCCGCGGATGATCGCCGGGATGTTCGCGCCGCGGATGCCGAAGATCGCGCGGTTGATGACGGGGTAGGGCACGCCGGTGACCTGGCTGGGCTTGGCGACGAGGTTGCAGAAGACCTGCACGATCACGATGCCCACCACCAGGGCGACGAGCACCTGCCAGCCGGCCAGGCCCAGCGCGAAGAGCGAGCCCGCGGTCACGTACCCGCCGACGCTGTGCACGTCCGACATCCAGAACGCGAAGATGTTGTAGCTCGACCAGCGCTGCTTCCGGAGCGGGGCGAGGTCCTCGTTGGAGAGGCGGTCGTCGTAGCCGGCGCTCGCCGCGGCGGCGGGATCCGGATCGACGGGGGGAGCGGTGACTCGGGGTGCGGTGACGCGGTCGGACATGGGTGGATCCACCTCTCGGGCGGTCGTGCGCAGAGCGGCACGGAGCGGATGTGTCAGGGTGGTCGGGACGTCCGGCCGAGGAGGCTGGGCGTCGCGGAGAGCGTTCCGAGTGAAGTGATCACTTCACGCGGGCCACGCTACGAGTCGGGAGGCCGCCGCTCGTTTCGGCTCCGTTACGGCTGTGTGACGATCCGCGAGAGGGGACGGGCCATGCCCTCCGACGACACCGCGCCCGACGAGGCGGCCGCCCGGGCGATCGCGGACGGGGCCGGACTCGGCGCCCGGCTGCGGGAGCTGCGGCTCTCGGCGGGCCTGTCGCTGAAGGCACTCGCCGGGCGACTCGGCATCTCCGTGAGCGCCGTCTCGCAGATCGAGCGCGGAGCCATGCAGCCCTCGGTCGGCCGGCTGATCGCCCTCGTGGACGCGCTGGGGGTCCCGCTGTCCGCCGTGTTCGACCAGGGCGCGTCGGCGCCGGTCGAGACCGCGGTCGTCCGGGCGCGCGAGTCGGCGCCCGTGGCGCTCGAGGGCGGAGTGCTGTTCCGCCGTCTGGCGCCGCGTCCGCTGGACGCCGTCGACTTCTTCGAGTCGACCTACCCGCCGGGCTCGACCTCGACGGCGCACCGGCAGCTGCTCCGCCACGACGGGTTCGAGATGGGGACGGTGACGCTCGGAGAGCTGACGGTCGAGTTCGAGGACGAGTCGGTCGTCCTCGGGCCGGGCGACGCCATCACGTTCCCGTGCGAGCGGCCGCACCGCATGGTCAACACGGGCTCGACCACGGCGATCGCGACCTGGCTGATCGTCCACCGCTGACACCGCGCCGGTGCTTCGTGCCGGACCCCTGGCGGCACCACCTGCGTATGGGACCCTGGTCCTCGCTCCTCCACAACGGGCGGACGACCGTCTCCTGTCCACACCCCGGTCGGGATCGGGGCGCGGCGGGCCCTCGGTGTCGGTACCGCCTGGTGGGCTGGTCTCCTCGACCGAGGGGTGCGGAACGTGGAGGAGCGGATGGACGGCAGGAACGACGAGGGGTGCCCGCGCTGGTGCGCGGGCGAGCACGACGAGCTGGTCGCGGCGGGGGAGCGGCTGCACCGCTCCGCGGCGAGCTCGCTCCCGGTGGTGCTCTGGGCGGGCCGAGACGGGGCCGCGGGCGCGACGGTGCACGTCTCCCTGTGCCGCCCGGGGGAGTCGGGGGAGGACAGGCTCCGCCTGGAGGCCGACGGGCTCGGCGAGGTCGACCTCGATCTCAGCTCGGGGTCGCGGCTGGCCGGCGCGGTGCTCCGGCTACTCGGCGCCGCGTGAGGTGCGCGGCGGATCGGGCGGCAGGAGGTCCGTCAGCTCGATCTCGAGCGCCTCGCAGAGCGCGAGGAGGGTGTGCAGCGTGGGGTTCGCGGGCGAGCCGGGCTTCGACTCGCCCTTCTCGAACTTCTGGTAGGTGTAGCCCGCGAGCCCGGCCGCGTGGGCGATCCGCTCCTGGCTGGCGCCCTTGGCGATGCGGGCCCGGTGCATGTTGGTGCCGAGCTCGCGGGCGTAGGTCGCCCAGTCGCGCTCGGGAGTGGGTGTCGACATGCCCGCCAGCTTCGGAGAAGTTCGGCCGCGGGTCAGCCATACACGGATGGGAAATTCCCGGTGGTCATACCCGGGTGACCACAGGCGGCGCCTCCGGAGCCCCGAGGGCCCCGCGACGGCAGCGCCTAGTATGGCCGGGTGCCAGTGAACCCCGAACTCGTCGGGCGCGTCTTCGCGCCCACGGAGCCCTATCAGGTGGGGCGCGAGAAGGTGCGCGAGTTCGCCCGCGCCGTCTCCGCGACCTCCCCCCTGCACCACGACGTCGAAGCCGCCCGCGCCGCCGGGCACCCCGACCTCGTCGCTCCGCCCACCTTCGCCGTCGTCGTGCAGGAGTTCACGCTCCAGCAGCTGCTCGCCGAGCCCGACGGCGGGATCGACTTCAGCCGCGTCGTGCACGGAGACCAGCGCTTCGTGCTGTCCCGTCCGGTCGTGGCCGGCGACGAGCTGACCGCGACCCTCTCGGTCGCCGCCATCAAGAAGCTCGGCGCCCACTCGATGGTCACCACCGAGTCCCGCATGGTCGACGCGAGCGGCGAGCACGTCGTCACCGCGATCTCGACCCTCGTGGTCAGGGGAGACGAATGAGCACCGCACTGCCCGCTCTCGCCGAGCTGAGCGTCGGCCAGGTCGTCGCCGAGAGCCGCTTCCCGATCGACCGCGGCACCCTGGTGCGCTATGCGGGCGCCTCGGGCGACTTCAACCCCATCCACTACCGCGACGACGTCGCCGCCGAGGTCGGCCTGCCCGGCGTACTCGCGCACGGCATGCTCACGATGGGCACCGCGGTGCAGGTCGTCGTCGACTGGGTCGGCGACCCCGGACGCGTGGTCGACTACCAGGTGCGCTTCACCCGCCCCGTCGTGGTGGACCCGCGCGACGGCGCCGCGATCGACGTGGTCGCCAGGATCGGTGCTGTGAACGCCGAGGAGGGCTGGGTCCGCGTCGACCTCGCCGTCTCGGTCGAGGGCCAGTCCGTCCTCGGCAAGGCCCAGGCACGGGTCCGACTCGCGTGACCTCCGCGCCGCTGCTCTCCGCCCTGACCACCCTCCGCGTCGGCGGACCCGCCGAGCGCCTCGTCGAGCCCGCCACCGAGGCGGAGCTGGTCGAGACGCTCATCGGCCTGTGGTCGGACGACGAGCCGTGGCTGCTGCTCGGCGGCGGCTCCAACCTCCTCGTGGGCGACGACGGGGTCGAGGGCACGGTCGTGCGCGTGCGCACCACCGGCGTCGAGCGGCTCCCCTCCGACGAGCCGGGGCGCGTGCTCCTGCGGGTCCAGGCGGGCGAGTCGTGGGACGGCCTCGTCGCGACGACCGTGGAGCGCGGCTGGGCGGGCCTCGAGGCCCTCAGCGGCATCCCCGGCACGGTCGGTGCGTCGCCCGTGCAGAACATCGGCGCCTACGGCCAGGAGCTCTCGGACACGCTGGTCGCGGTCGACTTCCTCGACGAGGGCGCCCGCGAGCCCGTCCGGCTGACGGCGGAGGAGCTGCAGTTCGCCTACCGCACCTCCGTGATCAAGCAGGGCCGCCGGGGCGCGGTGCTGGCCGTCGAGTTCGCGCTCGAGGAGGTCGGCGCCGAGGGCGACGGCACTCCCGTCGCCTACGGTCAGCTGGCGTCGGCGCTCGGAGTCGCGCTCGGCGACCGCGTACCGCTCGCGCGGGTGCGCGAGACCGTGCTGGCGCTGCGTGCGGGCAAGGGCATGGTCCTCGATCCGGAGGACCCGGACACCGCGAGCGCCGGCTCCTTCTTCACCAACCCCCTCGTCACGAGCGCGTTCGCCGACTCCCTGCCGCCCGAGGCGCCGCGCTGGCCGGTCGAGCCGACGGCGGAGGCGCCCGTCATCACCCCGCTCGCCGCGGTCGAGGCAGGAGCGCCCGTCGGGCTGCCCGTGCCTCCCCGCGCCGACGGCCTGGTGAAGCTCAGCGCCGCGTGGCTGATCGAGCACGCCGGCGTCTCGCGCGGTTTCGCCCTGCCCGGCTCGCGGGCCGCCGTGTCGAGCAAGCACACCCTCGCCCTGACCAACCGCGGAGGAGCGACGGCCGAACAGGTCGCCGAGCTCGCCCGGTACGTCCAGGGCCGCGTCCTGGCGGAGTTCGGCGTGCTGCTGCACCCCGAGCCCGTCGTGGTCGGCACCGCGGTCTGAGTCCGCGCGGTCTGCGCGCGCAGGCCCCGCGCTCGCGGGGACGCGCGCCCTCCGGCCGCGGCCTCCTCCGGCTCAGCTGTCGCGGCGGATCCAGCGGAAGCCGAAGCGGCAGGCGACGAGCCCCACGACGAGCCAGATACCGAGCACCAGCGCGACGCCGCCGAGGTCCCACGACCCGTTCACCTCCGCCTCCTCGAACCCGCTCGGCAGGAACACGGCGCGCATGCCCTGCGCGATCCACTTGAGCGGGAAGACGCTCGCCGTGTTCTGCAGCCAGTCCGGCAGCGTCGTGAACGACAGGTACGACCCCGAGATGAACTGCAGCACGAGCAGCGGCGGCACGATCACGGCGGTCGCGCTCTTGCCCGAGCGGGGCAGCGCGGAGACGGCGATGCCGAGGATGGCCGACGTCGCGACTCCTGCCAGGTAGACCCAGGCGAAGGTCGCCCAGCGTCCGCTGTCGGTGGGCAGCTCGACCGAGAACACCGTCGCCGCGACGAGGAGCAGCAGGGCCGTCTGCGCGAGGCTCGTCACGAGCACCTGGCCGAACTTGCCGATGAAGTAGCTGAAGACCGGCAGCGGTGCTCCCGCGAGGCGCTTGAGCGTGCCGTCGCCGCGCTCGACCGCGATGTCGACGCCCAGGTTCTGGACGCCCGAGAGCAGGATCCCGGCCGCGGCCAGGCCCGGCACGTAGTACTCCGCCATCGGGATGCCCGGGTCCTGCGGGTTCGCCTGCATCACCGCGGTGTCGCCGAACGCGACCGAGAAGATCGTCAGGAGCAGCACCGGGAAGAGGAAGGTGAAGAACACCTGGTCCGGAGCGCGGAAGTACGAGCGGATCTCGTAGCGGGCCCGGGCGAGTCCGAGGCGGACGGTGCGTCCCGGGCCGGTGGAGAGAGTGCGGGGGCGGGTGGCGACGGCGGTCACGCGGGCTCTCCGATCAGGTCGACCGCGTCGCGGTCCTCGCGGATGAGGTCGAGGTAGATGTCCTCGAGGCTGGGGCGGACGACCTCGAGGGCCGTCGGCTCACCGATCCGGGAGTGCAGCTCGGCGACGGTCCGGGCGGGCTCGGTGGTGCGCAGCCGGTGCAGCACGCCGTCCTCGCGCCACTGCACGATCGGGACGCGCGCCTCGTCCCCTCCGATCGCGCTCATCGGGCCGATGGCCAGGAGCCGCCCGCCGGAGATCACGGCGGCGCGGTCGCCGAGGCGGGCGGCCTCGTCGAGGTAGTGGGTGGTGAGGAGGATGGTCGTGCCCTCGCTCTTGAGCAGGGCGATCAGGTCCCAGAAGGAGTGGCGGGCCTCGGGGTCGAATCCCGTGGTGGGCTCGTCGAGGAACACCAGCTCGGGACGGCCGATGATGCCGAGGGCGACGTCGACGCGGCGGCGCTGGCCGCCCGAGAGGCGCCCGATGCGCGAGCGGGCCTTGGACGTCAGCCCGACGGCCTCGATGGTCTCGTCGACGTCGCGCGGTCGCGGATAGAGGCTGGCGAAGTGCGCGATCTGCTCGCGGACCGTCGCGTTGCCGGACTCGCCGCTGGACTGCAGGACGATCCCCAGACGCGCCTTCCACGCCAGGTCGCCGTGGCGCGGGTCGACCCCGAGCACCGACACCTCGCCGCCGGAGCGGTCGCGGTAGCCCTCGAGGATCTCGATGGTCGTCGACTTCCCGGCGCCGTTCGGGCCGAGGAGCGCGAAGGTCTCGCCCCGGTGGATGTCGAAGGAGACTCCCGCGACCGCCGGAGCGCCCCCGTAGTCCTTCCGCAGGTCGCGGACTCGGACGGCGTGGTCTTCGCTCATCGTCACAGCGTGCCCTGTCGCACCCCTCCGGCGACAGTGATCCCCGATTTCCGCCTCCCTCTTGCCCTCCCCGCCCCGAGATGCCAGGCACCCCTCACCTGTCGGACAGGCCCGTCGCAGTACCCGCCGTCACCGTGCGGCACGGTCGAGCGGCGATCGGCGGTCCGCGTGTCACGGATCGTCGTCCGCGCTGCGCACCCCGCTCTCTGCGACGCACCCCCGTCGTCGAGCCGCCGCTGCCGATCGACGGCGCAGGCGGAGGAGGGCTAAACGGTGCCGAAGAGCCGCTGCAAGCGGCGCACGCCCTCGAGGAGCGCGTCGTCGCCGAGGGCGTAGGACAGGCGGAGGTAGCCGCTCGGTCCGAAGGCCTCGCCGGGGACGGTGGCGACCTCGGCCTGCTCGAGGATGAGGTCGGCGAGCTCGAGGGAGGTCGTCGGGGTGGTGCCGTTCCACTCGCGGTTCAGCAGCCCGTTCACGTCGGGGTAGACGTAGAACGCGCCGCCGGGGGTGGGGCACTCGATCCCGTCGATCGCGTTCAGCTCGGCGACGATGGTGCGGCGGCGGCGGTCGAAGGCCAGGCGCATCTCCTCGGCCGGCTCCTGCGGACCGGTGAGGGCGGCGATCGCGGCGCGCTGCGAGATGTTCGAGACGTTGCTCGAGAGGTGCGACTGGAGGTTCGAGGCGCCCTTGATCGCGTCGGCCGGGCCGACCATCCATCCGACGCGCCAGCCGGTCATCGCGTAGGTCTTCGCGACGCCGTTGACGAGGATCGTCCGGTCGCGCAGGGCCGGCACCGCCTCGACGATCGAGGTCGCGTGCTCGAGCGGGCTCGCGTCGTCCTGGTCGCCGGTGGAGTAGACGAGGTTCTGGTAGATCTCGTCGGCGATGATCCAGAGGCCGTGCTCCTCGGCCCACTCGCCGATCTCGCGGGTCTGCTCGGCCGAGTAGACGGCGCCGGTGGGGTTGGAGGGGGAGACGAACAGGAGCACCTTGGTGCGCTCGGTGCGCGCGGCCTCCAGCTGCTCGACCGTGACCAGGTAGCCCTGGTCGGCGCCCGCGAACACGTCCACCTGCACGCCGCCGGCGAGCTTGATCGCCTCGGGGTAGGTGGTCCAGTACGGGGTCGGCACCAGCACCTCGTCGCCGTCGTCGAGGAGGGTCTGGAAGGCCTGGTAGACGGCCTGCTTGCCGCCGTTGGTGACCACGACCTGCGAGGGGTCGACGGCCCATCCGGAGTCGCGCGCCGTCTTCTCCGCGATGGCCGCGCGGAGGTCGGGGAGGCCCGCCGCGGGGGTGTAGCGGTAGTTCCTCGGGTCGAGCACGGCGGCCGAGGCGGCCTCGACGATGTGCTCGGGAGTGAGGAAGTCGGGCTCGCCGGCGGCGTAGGAGACGACCGGGCGGCCCTGGGCCTGGAGGGCCTTCGCCTTGGCGTCGACCTTCAGAGTGGCGGACTCGGCGATGGCGGCGATGCGGGCGGAGATGCGCGTGGTGGAGGACACGACGGCCAGCGTATCCTGCGCGCACACGGGGCTCCGAGGCCCCCCGCCGCTCGGCTGGACACGCCCTTCGGGTCCACGTACACTCGTCCGAGGTAGTCGATCTCTGCCCTCATCCGCAGCGCCCGCGAGGGTCGCGGCGGTGGGGCGGCGGGTCGGTCTCCTCCTCGGATGCTCGCAACGGCATCCATAGGGCGGTGGCTCAATTGGTAGAGCAGCGGTCTCCAAAACCGCAGGTTGCAGGTTCGAGCCCTGTCCGCCCTGCACATCGATGCCCGTCGCACGCGGTCCCCGCGACGCTGCGGTCATCGGTCCAGGGCCGCCCATGACGGGCGGTCGGCCACACCGGAGGTTCCGGTGCGGGAAAGGTGCGTGCAGGTGGCCGGGAAAGCAGTCGACGAGCCGAGCGAGGACGTCGTCGCGATCGCCAATCAGCAGCGAGCCGCGCGGCGCAACCCGTTCGCGCGCATCGCCCTCTTCATCCGGCAGGTCATCGCCGAGCTGAAGAAGGTCGTGACGCCCACCCGCAAGGAGCTGGGCAACTACGTCGTGGTCGTGCTGATCTTCGTCGTCATCATGATGGCGCTGGTGTCCTTCCTCGACTGGGTCTTCGCCCTGGCCGTGACGTACGTGTTCGGCACACCCGCCGCCTGACCCGAGAGCATCCGGGCCGCGCGAGCGGAGGGTGCCGGCGACAGCGGGACGCGCCCCGAGGGGCGCGACCGATCGATCGAGAGAGAGTTGTGACGAGTGTCTGACAGAAACCGCGACGACGTCGACTGGGCGACGGCTGCCGAGCAGTCGTCGGAGGTCGAGGAGGAGCAGGAGGGCGACGTCCAGTCGCAGGCTGAGGACGCCGTCGAGCCCGCCGAGCAGGGTGCGCTGAGCATCATCGACGAGAACGAGTCCGAGGACGACCTCGCCTCCGACCTCGAGGCAGCGCTGGACGCCATCGGCTCCGTCGATGACCCCGAGGCCGACTCCGCCGTCGACGAGGCCGCGCACATCGACACCGTCGAGGAGGCCGAAGCGGCCCTCGAGGCCGTCGAGGACGAGGCCGAGGTCGCCGCCGAGGACGCCGAGTCCGCCGGTGAGGACCTCGCCGACATCGACCCGTACGAGGCCTTCCGCACCGAGCTGCGCGGCAAGCCGGGCAAGTGGTACGTCATCCACTCCTACGCCGGCTTCGAGAAGCGCGTGAAGTCGAACATCGAGAACCGCAAGGTCTCGCTCGAGGCCGAGGACTACATCTTCGAGGTCCAGGTCCCGATGGAGGACGTGGTCGAGATCAAGAACGGCCAGCGCAAGATGGTCACCCGGGTGCGCATCCCCGGCTACGTGCTGGTGCGCATGGACCTCAACGAGGACTCGTGGTCGGTCGTCCGCCACACCCCGGGCGTCACCGGCTTCGTGGGCAACGCCCACAACCCGACCCCGCTGCGCTTCGAGGAGGCCTTCACGATGCTGAAGAGCCTCGTCGAGATCAAGGATGTCGCCCCCTCGAAGACCTCCGGTGCCAAGGGCCAGAAGCAGGCCCAGCGCGTGCTGCCCGCCGAGGTCGACTTCGAGATCGGCGAGACCATCACCATCAAGGAGGGCTCGTTCGCGGGTCTTCCCGGCTCGATCAGCGAGATCAAGCCCGAGAGCGGCAAGCTCACCGTGCTCGTCTCGCTCTTCGAGCGCGAGACCCCGGTCGAGCTGTCGTTCGACCAGGTCACCAAGCTCTGACGCGTCGCCTCCGCGCCGCGTGAACGCCCCCTCCGCACGTCGGAGGGGGCGTTCGCCGTTCCGGGCGGCGCCCCCTCCGGCACCGCCCCACGCGCCCCCGAGCGTCGGCCCCTCCTCCGCCCTGTCGGGGGTGGCCCCGCTCGTGTAAGCTCGTACGGGTTTTCGTGTCGGCGCCCGCCTCTGTGCGCGCCGGACGACCCTCCTCCACCGCGATCCGGCACCGTCGGATGCGCGGGAGAGCGGCCGGGAGCCCCCGACCGCTCGAACCCTGAGAAAAGGAATCAGAATGGCCCCCAAGAAGAAGGTCACCGGCCTGATCAAGCTCCAGATCAAGGCCGGCGCGGCCAACCCCGCGCCCCCGATCGGTCCGGCGCTCGGTCAGCACGGCGTCAACATCATGGAGTTCTGCAAGGCGTACAACGCGCAGACCGAGTCGCAGCGCGGCAACGTCATCCCCGTCGAGATCACCGTCTACGAGGACCGCTCGTTCACCTTCGTGCTGAAGACCCCGCCCGCGGCGGAGCTCATCAAGAAGGCCGCCGGCGTCGCCAAGGGCTCCTCGACCCCGCACACCGTGAAGGTCGCGAAGCTCACCCAGGCGCAGGTCCGCGAGATCGCCGAGGCGAAGCAGGTCGACCTGAACGCCAACGACATCGACGCCGCCGCGAAGATCATCGCCGGCACCGCCCGCTCGATGGGCATCACGGTCGAGTAGCGCGACGCGCTGCTCGACGGCGGGAGCGACGCGCCCACCGGCGCGGACCCACCGCGGAAGCCTCGAGAACCCGACGGCGGCCCCTCAGCGGGGTCGCACGCCCGGTCCGGAAACGCCTCCGCACGACCTCTCCGCCTCCCGCGAGCAGCAGTCACGGCCGCGATCGCGGCACCACCAGAACTCCATCACCCCCGTGGGAGAGCCCGCCAGGCTCTAGAACCACATTCTCGTTTCAAGGAGAAACAACATGGCACAGAAGTCGAAGGCCTACCGGGCCGCCGCGGCCAAGCTCGAAGAGGGCAAGTTCTACACGGCCGACGAGGCCGTCGCGCTCGCCCGCGAGACCGGTTCCGCCAAGTTCAACAGCACCGTCGAGGTCGCCCTCAAGCTCGGTGTCGACCCCCGCAAGGCCGACCAGATGGTCCGCGGCACGGTCATCCTGCCCCACGGCACGGGCAAGACCGCCCGCGTCATCGTGTTCGCGACCGGTCCGGCCGCCGAGGCCGCGCTGGCCGCCGGTGCCGATGAGGTCGGCGGCGCCGAGCTCATCGAGAAGGTCGCGGGCGGGTACACCTCGTTCGACTCCGCCGTCTCGACCCCGGAGCTCATGGGCCAGGTCGGCCGTCTCGGAAAGGTGCTCGGCCCCCGCGGCCTCATGCCCAACCCGAAGACCGGCACCGTGACCCCGGACGTGGCGAAGGCCGTGACCGAGATCAAGGGCGGAAAGATCGAGTTCCGCGTCGACAAGCACGCCAACGTGCACCTCGTCGTGGGCAAGGCCGCGTTCACCGAGGAGCAGCTCCAGGAGAACTTCAAGACCGCGCTCGACGAGATCCTCCGCCTCAAGCCGTCCTCCTCGAAGGGCCGCTACATCCAGAAGGCCGCCGTCTCGACGACCTTCGGCCCCGGCATCCCGCTGGACGTCAACGTCCTGGCCTGAGCCGAGCACGCACTGACGTGAGGAGGGGGTCCGCTTCGGCGGGCCCCCTCCTTCGTCGTCCCGGCATACTGGACCGGTGATCCGCCGCTCCGCTCCGTCGCGCCTCCCGTGACCGTCCGCCGGGCGTCCCCCGCCGACGCCGACGCCCTGGCCGAGCTGGCCGCCGCGACCTTCCCACTGGCCTGCCCGCCGCACACCACCGCGGAGGCGAAGGCCGAATTCGTGCGCACCGTGCTCTCGGTCGAGCGCTTCCGCGACCACCTCGCCGATCCGCTCCGCTCGCTCCTGGTCGACGACGACTCCGGCGCGCTGACCGGCTACGCGATGCTCGTGCGCGGGGAGCCCGCCGACGCCGAAGTCGTCGCGGTGATCCGGCTGCGTCCGACCGTCGAGCTCAGCAAGTTCTACCTCCTGCCCGGCCGGCACGGCTCCGGAGCGGCGGCCGCGCTGATGGCCGCGACCCTCGAGGAGGCGCTGGATCACGGTGCCGCGGGCGTCTGGCTCGGCGTCAACGAGCAGAACGCGCGTGCTCAACGGTTCTACTCCAAGCACGGCTTCGCGGTCGTCGGCCGCAAGCGCTTCCTCGTCGGCGACCGCTGGGAGGACGACTTCGTCCTCGAGCGCTCTCTCGCCTGACCCTCCCCGCGAGACGCCACCCGGGTACGCGACCCGCTCCGCGCGGCGTATCCGAGTGGCCTCTCGCCGAGGTCAGCCCTCGGAGACGGTGAGGACGATCTTGCCGCGGGTGTGGCCCGTCTCGAGCTGCTCGTGCGCCTCGCAGGCGCGGGCGAGGGGGAAGATGCCGTCGATGAAGACGCGGACGTCGCCCGACTCGAGAAGGCGCGAGACCACGCCGAGGGTCGCCCCGTCGGGAGCGACGCGGTAGGTGGAGGCGCGCACGCCCGCAGCGGCCCCCTCCTCGAAGAACCCGGGCCAGCTCCCGGTGGGCGCGTTCACGATCAGGCCCCCGGGGCGGAGGACCCTCAGCGAGCGCGAGCCCGTGTCGTCGTGGACGTTGCCGACCAGATCGATGACCACGTCGACGCCGGACAGCAGCTCGTCGAAGCGCTCGGCGGTGTGGTCGATCACCTGCGCGGCGCCGAGCTCGTGCAGCCACTGCAGGTTGCGGGTCGAGCCGGTCGCGATCACCGAGGCGCCGAAGTAGGCGGCGAACTGCACCGCGAAGTGGCCGACTCCGCCCGACCCGGCGTGGATGAGGATCCGCTGACCCTCGTGCGCCTTGGCGAGTTCGACGACCATGCCCCAGGCGGTGAGCGCCGCGAGCGGGACGCCGGCCGCTTCGACGTGCGAGAGCGTCGACGGCTTCCGCGCGATGGAGACGCTCGGCACGCTGACGTACTCCGCGTAGGAGCCCGAGTAGCGCGGCACCATGACGAAGCCGTAGACCTCGTCGCCCGGCCGCAGCGGATGCGCCGGGTAGGGGCTCGAGACGACGACGCCCGAGAAGTCGTGGCCGAGGACCGCAGGGTAGGAGGCGATCTGCGAGGCGACCCCCTGGCCCGCGCGCGTCTTCGCGTCGAGCGGGTTCACGCCGGCCGCGACCACCTTCACGGTGAACTCGGCGTTGATGGCGGAGGGTGTCGGCACGGTCGCCAGGTGCAGGGCGGAGGCGTCGCCCGGCGCGTCGATCACCGCCGCCGTCATCGTGTCGGGGAGGACGACCTCCTCCGGGATCTCGCCGATCGCGAGGCCGTGCCCGAGCGCGCTGGTGTGCATCGTCGCCTTTCCTGTCGCTGAGGCGTGCGGGTGGAGCGTGCCGAGGACGTCGCCCCCGATCCCCGCATCCGACGCCGCGACCAGTCAATCGAGGCAATGAGTCGGCGCTGTTACGGGGGTGTCACCCTCGGGAGAAGATTGGCGCGCGGAGCCGCGGGCGCCCGGTCTGGCACGATGAGGGGATGCGACGCCGACGTACCCTGCTGGTCGGCGGTGCCCTCCTGGTCCTGGCCGGGCTCGTGGTCCTCCTGGCCGCCCGGATCAGCATCGGCACCAGCCGCTGGGTCTACGTCAGCGAGATGGGCGCGCCGGACCTGCCGACGGCGGGCGCCTTCGAGGCCGCTCTTCTGCTCGTGGCGGCCGGCGGCGCGCTGATCGCCGCGGGCGCCTGGCCGGTGCGCGCCCGCCTGCTCCCCGCCCTCCGCCCGGCGGGCGCGATCCTCCTGGCGGCCGCCTGCTTCGCGCTCGCCTCGCAGGTGACCTGCACGGCGGGCTGCCCGCTGCCGGTCGGGCCGGCCTTCCGCTGGCAGGACCTCATCCACACCTCGGCCGCCGTGCTCGGCTTCGGGGCTGCCTGCGCCGCGATGCTCCAGCTGGCGACCGTGCGGGGGCGCCCTGCGGTCGCGCGGCTCTCGCTCGCCGCCGGGATCTCGGTGGCGGTCGTCGCCGGGACGGGTGGGATCCTGTCGCTCCTGCGCGTGTGGCTGCGGCTCGGCGGCACGCTCGAGTTCGTGGCGACGGCGATCGCAGTGCTCTGGCTCGCGTTCGTCGGCCTGGTGCTCGCGCTCGAGGACCTCAGCGCCGAGCGAGCCAGCCGCGGACGTGCCCGCGGATCCGGTCCTGCTGAGCGGCGAACCCCTCGTCCCGCGACGGCACCCGCTCGCAGTCCGCATCCGGAAGAGCCCTAGCCCACGCCTCCGCGACCTCGACCGGGTGCACGGGGTCGCGCTCGGCCGCGATCACCAGGGTGCGCGCGATGACCTCGCCCAGCTCTCCGGAATCGCGGTAGGCGGCGTTCCGCGGGATCTGGGCGAGCCGGACGGCGCGCTCGGCCGCGCGCGGGGAGCGGAACTGCAGCGTCAGCGCCTCCGCCGACGCGGGGGACACCTCAGCGGCGCGCGCGAACAGGCCCGAGGCGCGGAACATCCGCTCGCCGCGCTTCGCGCCGTGGTCGTGCAGCAGCTGCGCGATGACGGGGAACACGGTGAGGTTCTCGGGCAGCGGCTCGGCGGTGAAGGCGGGACGCACGAAGACGGCGCGGTCGATCGGCAGCACGCGTCGGACGGCGAGGCGCAGGGCGATCGCCGCGCCCATCGAGATGCCGAGCACCGTGAGCGGCTTGTGCGCGGCTCCGGAGCGCACGATCTCCTCCGTCACCTCGTCGGCGAGCGCCTCGAGGGCGAAGTCGCCGGGCGCGCCGAGCAGCTCGGAGGCGCCGTGGGCGCGGACGTCCGGAGCGATGACCTCGCTGCCGGCGGGGAGGGCGGAGCGCAGCAGCCCCAGCGGCTGGGAGCGGTCGCCGCCCAGGCCGTGCAGGAGGAGGACCGTCACCGGGCGCGCGTCCGCTCGTGCAGCTCGGCCATCAGCATCCCCGCCAGCCGCACGAGGATGTGGATCTCGTCCTCGTCGCGGTCGACCCAGCGGGAGTTCGGCTCGCCCTCGATCGGCACGAAGTCGCGGTGCTGCTCCCAGACGACGAGCGTGCGCTCGGCGCCGAGGACGTACTGCTGCCAGAAGACCTGCCGCAGGTAGTGGCGCGGGATGCTCCGCCACGGCTTCGTCGTGGTCTTGATCTCGCAGAGCTCGAGCCGGCCGTCCTCGCGGAGGCCGATGCCGTCGGGCGTGGCGAGGTGCCGCCGCTCCTGGCTCGCGTGGAAGAGGGTGCTGCTGGGCTCGATCGCGTGCTCGCTCCGCACCCAGGCGGCGATCTCGGGCTCGCGGGCGCGGCCGTGGTCGGTGAAGGCGTTGCCGCCGAAGCCGGTGCCGTAGAGCTTGTCGAGCGCTGCCTTGCCGATCGCGGCGGGGGAGGAGAGGCGGGCGACGTCGGTCGCCGTGATGCCGCGCGAGCGGGCGCGGAGCCAGGCGACGCGGTCCGAGGAGTCGGCGACGACCCTCCGGAGGTGCGGGGGCTCGGCGTCCGTGAAGACGGGCTGCGTCTCCCAGGGGAAGGAGAGCTGCAGGTCGGGCACCGATTCATTCTCTGCCCCCTGCGGCGCCCGGTCGAATCGGCACGCCGACCCGCGGCGTCTCACCGGGGCGGGACGGCTCGCGCCGGCGGCTCAGGCGTCGAGGAAGGCGTCGACGTGCGCGGGGGAGAGGAGGTGGCGCCGGACCATCAGGGCGGCACCGCGGACGCCTCCGCCCTGGGCCGCGGCCTGCACGATGTCGAGCGCGCGGGTCGCCAGGGGGAGGGAGCGGCGGTAGACGACCTCGCGGACCCCGGCGAGGACCTCGTGGCTGGCCTGGGCGATGCTGCCGCCGACGACGATGACGGACGGGTTCAGGAGGTTCACGCAGGTGGCGAGCACCTCGCCGATGTCGCGGCCCGCGGCGCGCGTGAGCTCGACGGTGGTGGGGTCCCCGCCGGTCAGCAGGGTGACGACGTCGGAGGTGCTGGCGGCGTCGATCCCGGACTCGGTCAGGCGGCGGGCGATCGCCGAGCCGCTCGCGATCGCCTCGAGGTCGGCCTCGCCGCGGTCGCCGGGGACCTGCACGTGGCCCAGGTCGCCCGCGGCTCCGAGGGCTCCGCGCTGCAGGGCCCCGCCGCTGACGATCCCGGCTCCGATGCCGGTGGAGACCTTCACGTAGAGGAGGTCGTCGACGTCGGCGTAGTGGTCGGCGTGCTCGCCGAGCGCCAGCAGGTTCACGTCGTTGTCGACGAGGACGGGCACGGGGAGGCGGCGGCCGACGAACTCCGGGATGTCGAAGCGGTCCCAGCCGGGCATGATCGGCGGCTTCACCGGGCGGCCCGTCGCGTGCTCGACGGGTCCGGGGACGCCGACGCCGACTCCCGCGAGCGGGCCGGCCGCCGGAGTCCGGCCGAGCAGGGCCGCGGCGACGTCGAGGGCGTGGCCGAGGACGGCGAGGGGGCCGTCGGCGATGGCGATGCTCTCGCGGCGGCGGGCGAGGACCGTGCCGTCGAGGTCGGTCAGGGCGACGACGGCGTGCGCGGCGCCCAGGTCGACGGCGAGGAGGCTGCGCGCCCGGGGGTCGAAGGCCACGCGGGCGGCGGGACGGCCGCCGGAGGAGGGGGCGTCGTCCTGCCGGGCGACCAGGCCGGAGGCGGTGAGGACGTCGAGCTGGGCGGAGACGGCCGCACGCGGCAGGCCCGTCTCGGCGACCACGTCGGCCCGCGTCCGGGGCGCCCCGTCGGCCAGCAGGAGCAGCAGCTCGCCGACCGCGCTGACGGTGATGCGGCGGCGCGGGGACATGGCCAGAGTCAACCACAGCGCCCGTGCTTCTGTGCGGCGGGTGCCCGACTTGGCGGGCGCGCAGGGCTAGTTTTGCTTGTCCGTGAGCAAAAGTCCGCGTAGGGTTCGAGGCACACCTTCCGATGCGATCAGGAGCCCCACCGGTGGCCACACCCCCAGACCTCTCTGTCCAGCTGTACTCGGTGCGCGAGCCGCTCGCGGCCGATCTGCCCGCCACCCTCGACCGCCTCGCGGCGATCGGCTTCACCACGGTCGAGCTCTTCGGGTTCGTCGACCTGGCCGACGCCTACCGCGCGGCGCTCCCGGCCAGCGGACTGCGCGCTCCCAGCGCCCACGCGCGCCTCCTCGGCCCGCAGGGCGACGCCACCGTCGACGAGATCCTCGACACGGCCGCCTCGCTCGGCGTCGAGACCGTGATCGACCCCTTCGTCGACCCGACCCGCTGGACCACCGCGGACGACGTCGCCCGCATCGCCGACGAGCTGAACGCGCTGGTCGACTCCGCCGCCGCCCGCGGCCTGGTGCTCGGCTACCACAACCACGCCTTCGAGTTCGAGAACCGCGTCGACGGCCGCAGCGCCTTCGAGTTCGAGAACCGCGTCGACGGCCGCAGCGCCTTCGAGCACCTCGCGGGCCTGCTCGACCCGCGCATGGTCCTCGAGCTCGACACCTACTGGGCGGCCGTCGGCGGCGACGACCCGGTCGAGGTGCTCGGACGCCTCGGCGACCAGGTGCGCTTCCTGCACGTGAAGGACGGCCCGATCTCGGCCGACACCCAGGAGCAGCTGCCCGCGGGCGAGGGCGCGATGGACGTCCCGTCGATCCTCGCCGCCGCTCCGCAGGCCCTGCCCGTGCTGGAGTTCGACGCCTACGCCGGCGACATCTTCGAGGGCCTGGAGTCGGCCCACCGCTACGTCTCGGGGCTCGGCGCATGAGCGGCGCCGGCCGCGTGGGCGTCGGCGTCATCGGCGCCGGCAACATCAGCACCCAGTACCTGACCAACCTCACCGTCTTCCCCGACCTCGAGGTGCTCTTCGTCGCCGACATCGACCTCGAGCGGGCGAGGACCCAGGCCGAGGCCTTCGGCGTCCCCGCCTCCGGCACCGTCGAGGAGCTCCTCGCGCACGAGGGCATCGAGATCGTCGTGAACCTCACGATCCCGGCCGCGCACGTCGAGGTCGCGCGCCGCGCGGTCGAGGCGGGCAAGCACGTGTGGACCGAGAAGCCCTTCTCGCTCGACCGCGACAGCGGGATCGAGCTGCTCGCGCTGGCGAAGGACAAGGGGCTGCGCGTCGCGACCGCTCCCGACACCTTCCTGGGCGCGGGCCTCCAGACGGCGCAGCGCGTGATCGAGAGCGGAGCCATCGGCACGCCGCTCTCCGCCCTCACCCTCTTCCAGGGCCCCGGCCCCGAGTCGTGGCACCCGAACCCGGAGTTCTTCTTCGCCGAGGGCGGCGGACCGCTGCTGGACATGGGCCCGTACTACATCACCACCCTCGTGCAGAACCTCGGCCCCGTCGAGAGCGTCACCGCCGTCTCGTCCCAGGCCCGCGCCACCCGCGTCGTGGGCTCCGGCCCGAAGGAGGGCACCGAGTTCCCGGTGACCATCCCGACGCACATCGGCGGGCTGCTCCGCTTCGAGTCCGGGGCCTCGGCCCAGGGCGTGTGGAGCTTCGAGTCGAGCCTGCCGCGCACCGGCTTCGTCGAGATCAACGGCTCCGAGGGCACCCTCGTCCTCCCCGACCCGAACCAGCACGACGGAGAGATCACCCTGCACCGCCGCGGGTCCGCCGAGCCGGAGGTCATCGAGGCGGTCGGCTCGACCGCCTCCCGCGGCACCGGCGTGCTCGAGCTCGCCCGTGCGATCCGGGCCGACCGCCCCGAGGCCGCCTCCGGAGACCTCGCGTACCACGTCACCGACGTGATGCTCTCGCTCCTCGAGGCCGCCGAGACCGGCGAGAAGGTCCTCGTCACGAGCTCCGTGACGCCCCGCCCCGCACTGCCCGAGAGCTGGGACCCGACCGAAGCGACCCTCTCCTGATGCCCGCGCCCCTGCGCGTCGGCGTGCTCGGCGGCGGCTTCATGGCGGCCGTGCACAGCCGCGCGGCTCGCAGCGCCGGAGCGGTGCTCGCCGGAGTCGCCTCCTCCACCCCGGAGAAGGGCGAGCGGGCGGCGGCCGAGCTCGGCGTCGAGCGCGCCTACCCGGACGCCCGGGCCCTGATCGAGGACGAGAGCATCGACCTCGTGCACGTCTGCACCCCGAACGCCACGCACGCCGCACTCGCGCTCGCGGCGATCGAGGCGGGCAAGCACGTGGTGTGCGAGAAGCCGCTCGCCGCGACGCTGCGGGAGGCGGAGTCGCTCGCTGCGGCCGCGTCCTCCGCCGGCGTGGTGGCGACCGTCCCGTTCGCCTACCGCTTCCACCCGATGGTGCGCGAGGCCCGTGCCCGCGTCGCCTCCGGCGAGACCGGCCGCCTGGTCACCGTCCGCGGGAGCTACCTCCAGGACTGGCTGCTGGGCGCCTCCGACGACAACTGGCGCGTCGACCCGGCCGCCGGCGGCCGCTCGCGCGCCTTCGGCGACATCGGCTCGCACCTGGTCGACCTGCTGGAGTTCGTCACCGGCGACCGGATCGACTCGCTCGCCGCGATCACGAGCACCGTCCACGCCGAGCGCGGCGGCCGCCCGGTGAGCACCGAGGACGTGGCCGGCCTGATCGTCCGGCTCGAGGGCGGCGCCGTCGGCACGCTCCTCGTCTCGCAGGTCACCGCGGGCCACCGCAACGAGCTGGTGCTCGAGGTGTCCGGGCTGGAGGAGTCGCTGCGCTTCGAGCAGGAGCTCCCCGAGACGCTGTGGGTCGGCCGGCGCGACAGCGCCCTGCTGGTGCCGCGCGACGCCTCGATCCTCGCGCCCGATGCGGCCCGGCTCTCGATCGTGCCGAGCGGTCATCCGATGGGCTACCAGGACGCCTTCACGGCGTTCGCCCGCGACACCTACGCCGCCGTGGCGGGCGCCGACGTGGAGGGTCTGCCGACCTTCGCCGACGGCCTCCGCGCGGCGCGCATCACCGAGGCCGTGCTCGACGCGGCCGAGACAGGCGCCTGGGTGACCGTGCCCGCCGCCGACGACCGGACGGAGATCGCCGCATGAGCGACGAGAAGACCTACCCCGCCACCCACCCCGTGACGCTGTTCACCGGCCAGTGGGCCGATCTGCCCTTCGAGGAGGTCGCCCGACTCGCCGCCGAGTGGGGCTACGACGGACTCGAGATCGCGGCCTCGGGCGACCATCTCGACCTCAAGCGCGCGGACGAGGACGACGCCTACGCAGCCTCGCGCCTGGAGATCCTCGACCGCTACGGCCTCGAGGTCTTCGCCATCTCGAACCACCTCACCGGCCAGGCCGTCTGCGACGACCCGATCGACTTCCGCCACAAGGCACTCGTGCGCGACTACACCTGGGGCGACGGCGACGCGGAGGGGGTGCGTCAGCGCGCCGCCGAGGACATGAAGCGCTCGGCGCGGGTCGCCCGCAAGCTCGGCGTGGACGTGGTCGTCGGCTTCACCGGCTCGAAGATCTGGCCCTACGTGGCGCAGTTCCCGCCGGTGCCGGCCTCCGTGATCGACGAGGGGTACGAGGACTTCGCGACCCGCTGGAACCCGATCCTCGACGAGTTCGACGCGAACGGCGTGGTCTACGCGCACGAGGTGCACCCGTCCGAGATCGCCTACGACTACTGGTCGAGCGTGCGCACCCTCGAGGCGATCGGGCACCGCCCGGCCTTCGGCTTCAACTGGGACCCGTCGCACATGATGTGGCAGGACATCGACCCGGTCGGCTTCATCGTCGACTTCAAGGACCGGATCTACCACGTCGACTGCAAGGACACCCGCCTGCGCCCGAAGAACGGCCGCGCCGGCGTGCTCGGCTCGCACCTGCCGTGGGGCGACCCGCGCCGCGGCTGGGACTTCGTCTCGACGGGGCACGGCGACGTCCCGTGGGAGGACGCGTTCCGCGCGCTGGAGTCGATCGGCTACTCCGGCCCGATCTCCATCGAGTGGGAGGACGCCGGGATGGACCGCCTCCACGGCGCGAAGGAGGCCGTCGGCTTCATCCGCTCGCTGCTCTGGAGGACCCCGACCGCGTCGTTCGACGCCGCGTTCTCGAACCAGTAGCCGCGCGGCTCTCCTCGGCGGGATCCCGCTCCGGCCCGCAGCGCACGTCGCGCGCGCCGGATAGGGGTCCCGCAGGCGGGGGTGGGGTCAGTCGGCGGCCTTGGCGGCGCGCTCGGACTTGATGCGGGCCTGCTCGCGGCGGACCTCCGCGTAGCGGTTCTGCTCGACGCGCAGCCACTCGGGGACCTCGTCGAGCAGGGCCTGGATCTCGGGAGTGGTCAGCGCCTCGGTGACGCCGCCGCGGGCGAGCCCCGAGATGGAGACGTTCAGCCGGGAGGCGATGACGGAGCGGGGGTGCGGCCCCTCCTCGCGCAGCTGCACGAGCCAGGCGGGCGGGTTCGCGGCGAGCTCGTCGTACTGCTCGCGCGTGATCGCCGACTCCTGGAACTCCTCCGGGGTCGCGGGCAGGTAGACCTGCAGCTTCTTCGCCGCGGTCGCAGCCTTCATCGTCTGTGTCGCCTTGGCCATGCGGCAACCCTACCGGCGCGGCGCGGACCACCTACCCTGAGGGGATGAGCGAGCAGCCCGAGACCGTCGACCCGCAGGCCGCTCCCGAGGCGAAGGGGCGTCCGGAGGGCGGGGCGGACGCGGCGGCTGTCGACGCGTCGGCCGGATCGGGCGCGGTCGGCGCCGGAGCCGGAACCGAGTCGGACGACACGGACGGCGCCTCCGAGGACGGCGACTCCGACGACCTCGACTCCGAGGACAGCGACGCCGGGGACAGCGATGTCGACGACGCCGACTCCGACGCCGAGGACGCCGTCCCCGCCGGCCCCGTGCTCGCCGTCGCCCTCGTGCCCGGCGTCACCCCCACCAAGTGGACCCGCGTCTGGGGCCAGCGCCGCTCCGATCTCCCGCTGCGCATCACCGTCGTCGCCGAGCGCGATCAGGAGCAGGCGCTGCTCGACGGCCGCGCGCAGCTGTCGTTCGTCCGCGGCGACGTCTCCTCCTCCGCCCTCAGCTCCATCCATCTCTATGACGAGCAGCCCGTCGCCGTCGTCGGCCGCGAGCACGCCCTGGCCGCCGCGGACGAGCTCGACGTCGCCGAGCTGGCCGGCGAGCACCTCCTCCAGGATCCGGAGGACGTGCCGGAGTGGGCCGCGGTCGCCGAGGAGCTCGCGGACGGCTCGCGGCGCCCGCTGCCGCGCATGGCCGGCCTCGACGACGCGGTCGAGCAGGTCGCGGCCGGCGTGGGCGTGCTGATCGTGCCGCAGTCGGTGGCGCGCGTGCACAGCCGCAAGGACGTCACCGCGGTGCCGGTGACCGGCGTCGCTCCCTCCTCCGTCCGCCTCGCCTGGGTGACGGACGACAAGGGCGACGACGTCGAGGACTTCATCGGAGTCGTCCGCGGCCGCAGCGCGAACACCACGCGCGGCACCGCCGCGACGCCGAAGGTCGAGTCGCGGGCGAAGGCCGCCAAGGCGAAGGCGCGGGAGGCGCGCGAGAAGGCGGAGAGGGCCGGCGGCGGCAAGAAGAAGCCGGCCCGCGCCAAGGCGTCGGCGCCGGCGGTGCGGCGCACCCGCAAGCCCCGCGGCCGCTGACCGTGGCCGACGACGCCGGCTGGTCGCTCCGCCCCGCCACCGCGGAGGACGCCGCGGCGATCGCCGAGCTGCGCGCGGTCGTCATGCGCCCGTCGCTCGAGACGCTCGACCGCTACGACGAGCACCGCGTGCGGCACCGCTTCCTCGACGGCTACCGGCCCGAGCTCACCCGGGTGATCGAGCTCGACGGCGCCTTCGCCGGGAGCATCGCCGCGCGGGTCGAGCCGGACGCGGTCTGGATCGAGCACTTCTACCTGGCGCCGCACGCACAGGGACGCGGAGTCGGCGGCGCCGTCCTGCGCCGGGTGATGGCGGAGGAGGCGCGGCCGGGTCTGCCCTTCCGGCTCGACGTGCTGAAGCGCAGCGACGCCCGCCGCCTCTACGAGCGGCACGGCTTCCTGTTCGAGCGTGCTCTGGAGTGGGACGACATCCTCGTCGCGCCGCCTGTCTCCTGACCCCTGATCGGGGAGGACGACGGGGCGCGGGCCGCCGCTAGCATGAGCGCGATCCCCTCCGCCGGGTCGGCCGCAGGGCGACCTCCTCCTGGAAGCAGGCACTCCGCCGTGTCCCCGCTCGTTCTGAGGTCCGCCGCCTCCGCGGTCCTCGTCGCCGCCCTGGCGATCACCTCCAGCCCGCTCGCCTCCGCCGCATCGGCGGCCGCGCCATCGGCCGCCCCCGTCGCCGCATTCGGCGCCGCCTCCGACGCGCCCCGCTCGATCGTGCTCCCCGAGGGGCAGCCTCTCTGGCAGCCCAGCGCCGAGTCCCCCCTGCCCGCCGTGCCGGACGAGGCGCCGAGCGCCGCCCGTGCGAGCGCTGCGGCGTCGATCAGCGGCCGTGTCGTGGTCGAGGAGGCCGACGGCTCGATCGCGACCACCACTCCCCGCGGCGCCCTCCTGAACGTCGAGGTCTGGTCGAGCGAGGCGGGGCTCCTCGGGAACCACTCCGTCGCCGGCGACCTCACCTTCAGCATCGACGGGCTCACCGCCGGGCAGACCTACTACCTGCTGATCAAGGACAACGCCGACCTGTACGCCGACCTCTGGTCCGGCGGCAGCGCCGTCGCCCGCAGCGCCGAGCCGCTTCAGGCCCCGGCGGCCGGCGTGCAGCTGCGCACCGCACGGCTGGGGTCGCTCGAGGGACGCCTGAGCGGCGTCGCGGGCGACCAGCGCGTCGACATCTGGTACCGCGACCCGGGAACCGACGGCTACTTCCGCACCGGCGAGCTCGACCTGATCACGGGCGGCGACAACCCGTACTCGTTCCAGCAGGTCGTCCCCGGCGACTACCTCGTCCGGGCGTCGAGCCGCGACGACGTGATCGACGACAGCTACTGGGACCACGTCCTCCGCTCGGGCGACGCGGGCGACGTGCGCGTCCCGGTGGGCGGATCGGCCGCCGGGATCGACCTCTCGCTGAGCAGCGACTACCAGCAGTACACCGGCCGCCTCGCCGGATCGGACCGCTACGCGACCTCGGTGGAGGCGACGGGCTACTTCTCCCCGGGCATCCCGGTGCTCTACGTGGCCAGCGGGGCGAACTGGCCGGATGCGCTGAGCGCCGGCCCGGCCGCCGCCGCCCTCGGAGGCGCGCTCCTGCTCACCGATCCCGACCGCCTGCCTCGGGTCGTCTCCGACGAGATCCGCCGCCTCCGCCCGGAGCGGGTCGTGGTCGTCGGCAGCGAGCTGAGCGTGAGCCCCGGGGTCCTGTCCGCGATCCGCTCGATCGTCGGCGGCACCGAGCGCATCGGCGGGACGGACCGCTACGACACCTCCCGCCGGATCGTCGCAGACGCCTTCGGCAGCGGCCCCTACTCGAACATGTTCGTCGCGACCGGCACGAACTTCCCCGACGCCCTGTCGGCCGCGCCGATCGCCGGCTGGCGTGCGCAGCCCGTGCTGCTGGTCGACGGTGCGACCTCGGGCGCCGACTCCGCGACCGCGACCGCGGTGCGCGATCTGGCGCCGGAGCACGTGGAGTTCCTCGGCGGCGACCCCTCGATCCGGGACGCGTACGTGGCGGACTTCGAGCGTCGCGGCCTCGCCCCCTCGGTCTCGAGGATCGCCGGCCGCGACCGCTACGAGACCAGCGTCGAGCTGAACAGCGCCTACCCCCAGTCGCTGCTGCAGGACAGCGTCTTCCTCGCCGCGGGGTCCTCCTTCGCCGACGCCCTCTCGGGAGCGACGACGGCGGCGGCCCTGGGCTCGTCCGTGCTGCTGACCGAGCGCGACTGCGTGCACGACTCGACGCTGCGCTTCCTGGCCTCCAACTCGAAGAACTACGCGTTCCTGCTCGGCGGGGAGCCGACGCTCACCGAGGACGTGGCGAACCTCCGCAACTGCGAGTACGACTTCTGACGACGCGTGCTCCCGGGGTCCGGGGCTAGGGTGCGAGCATGCCCACGAGCGATGAGACCTGGACCCTGGCCGAGCACGACGTACCGGTGTACCGCAGCGGTGAGGGCGGCCGCGCGCTGATCCTGATCCACGAGGTCTGGGGGGTCGACGGGCACATCCGCTCGGTCGCCGACCGCTACGCGGCCGAGGGCTACAGCGTCGTCGCCCCCGAGCTCCTGGCCGACAGCGGCCTGCTCGAGCAGCTCGACGAGGAGCAGCGCGCCGACTACGACCACCCGGTGCGGCGCCTGCCGCGCCAGGTCGAGTTGCGCACCTTCTTCGCCCCCGTCTTCACTCCGGAGCACGCGACGCGCACCGTCGCGATCCTCCGCGCCCTCGTCGAGCGGCTCCTGCGCCAGGAGGGCGCGACCAGCGTCTCCGTCACCGGGTTCTGCTACGGCGGCACCTTCTCGTGGGCGCTCGCGCTGGCCGAGCCGCGGCTGGCGGCGGCCGTGCCGTTCTACGGGCACGTCACCGCGTCCGCCGAGGAGCTCGGCGCGCTGCAGGTGCCGGTGCTGGCGTTCCTGGGCGATCAGGACGCTCCCCTCGTCGAACAGGTGCCGCGCATCCGCGAGGCGACCGAGGGCAAGGACGTCGAGGTCGTCGTCTACCCGGGAGCGGGCCACGCCTTCTTCAACGACGCGAACGAGCAGACCTACCAGGCCGAGGCGGCGACCGACGCCTGGCCGCGGGCGCTCGCCTTCCTCGGAGCGCACGCGGGCTGAGCGGGCTGTGCGGGATCAGCGGGTGAGGATCCACGCCACCAGGTAGCTGCGCGAGTCGGCGCTGTCGATCGAGGAGTCCGGCAGGCGCTCCGCCCGCGCGAGAGCCGCGGCCGGGTCGCTGGTCGCCTGCAGCATCAGCACGTAGTCGGTGAGCGGCGCGCCTGGGGCTCCGGCCACGAGCTCGTCGACCCGCGAGGGGTCGGGGAGGAACGCGGTCGACGGCGGCATCGGGATCAGCTCGATCCCCAGCAGCGCCGAGGGTGTCGCGTCGAAGAAGGTGGCGTAGTCGCGCTTGCCGCCCCAGTTGATCGCGACGAACGGCGCTTCGAAGCCGACCGGCGTCTCCGGGCTCAGCCAGAGGTCTGCGGCCGCCTGCGTCTCGAGGGAGAGCAGCCAGCGCGCCTCCTCGAGCAGCGGCGCGTTCCCGGAGGCGGCGGCCCAGAGGGCGAGGCCGTTCCAGGCGTTGACCGCCTCGGACACCGACTCCTGGTCGTTGCCGTCCCGGGCCGGCGCGAGCCCCGAGGCCCAGGAGTGGCCGCGGTACGCGTCGAACACGCGCAGCCGCGGGAACTCGGCGGTGTCGACGGGAGAGGCGAGATCCAGGGCGAGCAGGTCCGCGACGGTCCGGTACCGCTCGAGGAGGGACGGGTCCTCGGCGGCCAGCATCCCGACGGCGGAGAGCAGGTAGCCGTAGTGGAAGTGGTGGTCGTTGAACGCGTCGGACCCGAACGACGGCGCGGAGCCGACGACGCCTCCGAGCACGGGGTCGTAGACGACGCACTTCACGGCACCCGGTGCGCAGCCGCGCGGGTCGAGCCACTGGTCGAGCTCGGCGGCGATCCGGTCGTGCAGGTCGGCCGCCACCTCCTCCAGGCCGAGGTCGACGGCGAGACGGTGCAGAGCAGCGGCGCGGTAGAGCTCCTTGCCGGCTCCGTAGGTGTCGGGCGCGGCGAAGCGGGTGGCCGCGGCGTCGAGTGGCACCTGCGTCCGGAGCGTCGTCTTCTCCTCGGCCGTGAGGGAGCCGAGATCGAGCGCCCCCGACTCGACGATAGTGGGGGCGGTGCGGGAGAACGACGTTCCCGCACGGAGCCCCACCCGGCCGTAGAGCGTGTCGTAGCCGATCGCCCCCTCGGCCCCGAGGCCGAAGAACGTCTCGGCGCCGCCCTCGGTCCGCAGCGCGTAGGTCGTGGTGGTGGTGCTCGCCGTGACGTCGTGGGAGACGCTCGCGCCCTCGAGGGGCACTGCACGACGCCGAAGCTCGTCGATCCGCGCCCTGCTCGCTCCCGGAGGCACCGCGAAGAGGAGCAGCGTGCCGTCCAGCGTCATCCGGGGGAACGTATCGAGGGCGGCGGCGGGCGCCACCAGCCCGTACCGCTGTCCGCCCGCGGTGACCAGGAGCAGGCCGCCGGCCGCGCGCTCGGGAGCGGTGGCGCCTCCGATCAGCACCGTCTGGGCGCTCTCGGTCCGGTAGGAGGCGTAGGGCCAGCCCTCGGCTGCGACGAGCTCACCGGCACCCGCGAGGCTCCAGTGCGCGACGAGGTCGTCGAACGCGGAGAGCGCCACCGCGCTCGAGGGGACCGTCACGGTGAGATCGTCCCGGGCGAGGGCGTAGACGGTCCGCGGAGCCGCCTCCACGATCGGGAGGCCCACGGTGAAGCCGTCGGCGCGCGGCGTGACGGTGAGGATCCCTGAGTAGAGCGGGAGATCCTCCCCGAACACCGGTCCGGACACCCACGAGTTCGTCGGCGGCCGCACCCCTTCGGCAAGCCGCGCCGTCCCCGCGTAGGGGCCGGGGACCTGCGGCAGCTCCCGCGCGTGCACGGACGCTGCCACGGCCCAGTCGGACGCGGAGCCGTCGGACGTGCATCCGGTGAGGCCTGCGATCGCGAGGGCGAGAGCGAGGGCCGCCCCCGCCCCGCGCCTCACCGCGCGAATCCGCCCGGCGTGAAGAGCCTGCCGAGCTGGGCGACCAGCCAGCCGCCGAAGCCGTCGCCGTCGTCGCGGAGCCGCACCTCCGCCGCGACGGGAGCTCCGACCACGGTGTAGTCCTGCGTCGTGATCTCGTCGGTGCGCGCGCGGATGACGGTCGTCGCCCGCCCCTCGTGGAACCGCTCCACCTCGACGTCGTAGATCTCGGCGTCGACGGTCGTCCCGTCCGGCATCGCCACGGCGACGGTGCCGCCGATCGGGACCCGCGAGTAGTCCCGGGCGCCGAGCACGAACTCGCTCTCGAGGTGGATCGAGTCCGAGATCGCGACGACCGCGATCATCTGGTCCTCCTCGACGAAGGAGCCGATCTCGGCGTCGACCGATGTGACCACGCCGTCCAGCGCCGCCGTGAAGACCATCAGGCCGCCCTCCTCGATCCGGTAGCCGACATCGGCGCTGGTGAACGTCTTCGTCTGCATGTCGGACTCGAGGACGGTGCTCTGCAGGCTGAAGAGCACGTCGCCCTTCTCCACCGCGTCGCCGCGGGAGATCGTGAGGTCCTGGATCGTGCCCGCGTAGGGCGTCCCCAGCGAGTACTCGTCGGTGACGAGCTGAGCGCTCGCCGCCCGCACGGTGAGCGAGGAGTTGTTCGCGTAGACCAGGCCGGCGGCGGCGACGCCGAGCGCGAGGGCGCACGAGGCGAGGAAGCCGAGCCAGCGCAGCGCGGTCATGCCGCACCCACGGCGAGTCCGTGGCGTCCCGCGGCGGCGGGGCCGCTCGGAGCGACCACCTCGGCCCGGGCGGCGCGCTTCAGGAGGACGTGCTCGCGCGCCGCGATCACCGCGAACGCTCCGAGCGTGAGGGTGTTCAGGACGTTCCAGGCGAGCGCCACCGAGTACTCCGCGGTCCACTCCGCCTTGAGGAAGCCGACGACGGAGGTCGCGGCCAGGAACACCAGGAAGACCATCTGCACCTTGATGAAGTTGAAGGGCGAGGCGGCCTGCCCGGTCGCGCCCGTCGAGGTCCAGGCCGGCTTCCGGCCCGCGAGAGCGAGGAAGAACGCCTTCGTGTACATCGGGAAGGTGACGGTCGACAGCAGCAGCGTCTCCCACCGGAACGAGCCGATGATGAACAGCGCGAGCCCGATCTGCAGCACGTAGAACCCGCAGTAGAAGAGGATCCACTCGACGAGCGGCACCTCCAGGCTGACCGGCGTGATGTTCAGGTAGATCTGCAGCGGGGGCAGCACGATCAGGCCCAGCGGCACGATCCCGGTGAAGTAGAACGTGACGGTCATGAAGTACTGCACGCGCTGGTCGGTCGTGAGCCGGCGCTTCGGCGAGAACGGGTTGTGCTTGAGCAGGATCTCGAACCCGCCGACGGCCCAGCGGACCTGCTGTCGGACGAAGGCCTCGATCGTCTCGGGCGTGCGCCCGACCGCGAGGGTCATCGGCACGAAGATCGAGCGCCAGCCGCGCTCGTGCACGAAGATCGACGTCCAGATGTCCTCGGACTGCGAGCCCTCGTACATCCCGCCGATGTCGTCGAGGGCCTTGCGGCGGAAGACGGCGTTGGTGCCCACGCAGAAGGCGGAGTTGTACTTGTTCTTGCCCGGCTGGGTGAGGGCGTAGAAGACGATCTGCATGTAGGCGGAGCCGCGCGAGATGAAGTTGTGCGCGTTCCCGTAGACCTGCGGGGCCTGCACGAAGGCGACGTCGTCGTGGGCGAAGAAGGGGAGAGTCTCCTCCAGGAACTCCGGCACGGTCACGAAGTCGGCGTCGATCATCACGGCGAAGTCCGAGTCGGTCAGACGGAGCGCGTGGTTCACGTTGCCGGCCTTGGCACCCGCGCGGTCCTCGCGCACCACGTAGCGGACGCCCAGGCGCTCGGCGATCGCGGCGACCTGCGGGTCGTCCCCGTCGTCGAGGAGCCACGTCACGTGGGTGCCGCGCATGTCGCGGGCCGCACGGGCCGTCTCCTCGATGATCGCGGGGTCCTCCCTGTAGGTCGTGATGAAGACGTCGACGGTGATGCGGCGGCGGCCGAGGTAGAGGTCCTCGCCGATCGGGATGCCGTCGACCGGGCTCCCGTAGAGCGTCGCTCGAACGGAGTGGAAGGCGGAGTCGCGCGGGTCGTAGGTGCTCGACAGGGCGGTCCACATCGTGAGCGCGGCCTGGCCGATCAGGTACAGCTCGCAGATGATGACGATGGCGAACGGGAGGGGGTCGCCGATGTTGCGCGGGTTGAGCAGGAAGGCGCCGTAGAGCAGAGCGCCGGCGCCGGAGAGGAGCACGATCATGATGAGCGAGGGCGACTGCTGCTTGGCGCGGCTGGTGACGGCACGGGGGCTGGCGACGCGTTGCTGGCGCGTCAGGAGCGGGCGGATCTCGGGTGGAGCGGGAGGACCAGGGCGGGCGGGGGTGCTGGGGTTCACGGGTGAGCTCTTCGGGTAGGTGGAAGCGGGGGCCCGGAGCGTCGTCGGTCGGGGGTGCCGGACGGCGCGCCGGAGGAGCGCCTGTGCGCGCGTTCGGCTCAGGTCGCTGATGCGCCGCGGTCCGTCGGGTACGGCGCGGGCGTCGGGGCCGCGGTCCCGTCGGGTACGGGGTCGCGGTGCGGAGGCCGCCCGTCATCGGGGATGTCGGCGGCGGTCCCCATGTTCGACCTGGGAGAGTGCCGGGACAAGAGCCGGAAGAGGACGTGTCCGCTAGCGGACACCCCGTTCCGACACTGCGGCTCCGCGGCGCTGAGCTCGCCGACGGCCGGCGTCAGCGCGGTCGGACCGGCAGCCAGCCCCGCCGGGCCGCGAGCACGCCCGCCTGGAAGCGGCTCTCGGCGCCGAGCAGCTCGAAGAGACCGGCGATGTGCCGACGGCAGGTGCGCACGCTGAGGTCCAGCCGTGCCGCGAGCGCCTCGTCGGTGAGCCCGGCGGCGAGGCCCTGCAGGATCGACCGCTGCACCGCGGAGAGGGAGGGCTCCTCCTCGGCACCTGCCGCGTGCAGGGGCGCTGCGAACTCCCACGCCGCGTCGAACACGCGCGCCAGGGTCGCCGCGAGCTCGGGGGAGCGGACGACCAGGGCGGCGCGGTCGTCCTCGTCGCGGGAGCGGGCGACGATCGCGAGGGAGCGGTCGAAGACCACCAGCCGGAAGGGCAGCGTCGGGAGGGTCCGGAACCGCGCGCCCAGCGGCTCGAGCTCCGCGACCGAGCGCCGGAGAGCCGCGTTGTCGCGGCGGCGGTCGTGGTACAGCGTCCGCCTCGCGATGCCGCGCCCGAGCAGCTCGCGGTCGACGGCGTCGCTCGCCTCGTGCCGCTCCACGCTGCTGGTGCCGGGAGCGGCGATCAGCACCTCCTCCGAGGCTCCGCGCTGCAGGTCGAGGAGCAGCCGGAGGACGGTCGCCGGGTCCTCGATCACCTCCACCTGCTCCGCGGCGGCGAGGGCGCTGCGGGCGCTCCGGTAGGCGGGGACGAGGGCCATCAGCTCGCTGCGGCGGCGGGTGATCCCGGTCTGCAGCTCAAGGAGGCGCCGCTCGTCGTCGGCGATCAGCTCGGCCAGGGCGATGTCCGGCGCGGCCGTGGCGAGCGACTCCGCCCCCGCGTGCAGCGGAGCGAGCAGCCGGAGCCCGATCAGCTCGTCGCGCGCCTCGCGGAGGCCGTCGACGGTGACGCCGAGCTCGTCCGACGCGCTCTCGAGCGACCAGTCTCCGCGCACGGACGCGTGCAGGTACAGCGCGATCGCGTTCTCGCTCAGCACCGGCGGCCCCCCGTTCTCCCGACCCTCCCGAGTGTAGGAGGCGCGCACTCAGCGCCGCCGCGCGAGAACCGCGATGACGGCGAGCTCACCGGCGAGGACCAGCGCCACCGCTCCGAACACGGCCGGGCCGACCAGCGCGGCGAGCGGAGTGAGACCGGCGTTCGCGAGGAGGGGGGCGAGGAGACCGATCACGACGCCGGTGCGGCGGGCGGGGGGCTGCCGGCGGGCGACGGCGACGACGCTCAGCGAGGTCGCGGCGGCGGCCGCGAGCACGAGCACGAGGACAGCCGCGGGGTGCGGCTCCCCGAGCAGGAGCAGCGCGGCCAGCGCGGCCCAGGCGAGGGCGCCTCCGGCGGCGACGGGGCCGAGGTGCGGGGTGGCGGCGGGTGCAGTGGCGGTCATGGTGCGTCCTCTCGTCGTGGTCCTCAGAGCCTCGCGGAGGCCCGTCGGCGGAACCAGATCAGCATCCGGGCACGGCAGCATCCGGACATGCGGCGGACCCCCGGCTCCGCGCGGGGCGGAGGGTCGGGGGCCCACGGGACGTCCGGACAGGCTCCGGCCGTGGCAGCATCCGGTCAGCCGGCCTCGCGCAGCCTCCCGCCGGCGAGGTGGAGGCTGCGCTGCGCACGGCGCGACAGCGGAGTGGTGGGTGTCGTCGGCTCCTGCTCCCCGGGAGCCCGCTCTTCCCGGGGCGGTGCCCGCGGTCGTAGGCTCGCGCTCATCCGCAACGGGAGGGGCCGACGATGACCGCCACGAGAGAGACGTCCGCCCCGCCCGAGCTCAAGCGGGTGCTCGGCCCCAAGCTGCTGCTGCTGTTCGTGGTCGGCGACATCCTCGGGACCGGGATCTACGCCCTCACCGGGCAGGTCGCGGCCGAGGTGGGCGGGGCCGCGTGGCTCCCCTTCGTGATCGCGTTCGTCGTCGCCACGCTCACCGCCTGCTCCTACCTGGAGCTGGTGACGAAGTACCCGCAGGCGGCGGGCGCCGCGCTCTACGCGCACAAGGCGTTCGGGATCCACTTCGTCACGTTCCTCGTCTGCTTCACCGTGATGGCGAGCGGGATCACCTCGGCCTCCGCCGCCTCGGGCGCCTTCGCGAGCAACTTCGCGATCGGCTTCGGGCTCGGGGACGGCGCGGGGACGCGGCTGAGCATCGCGCTGGTGTTCATGGTCTGCATCGCCCTGGTGAACCTGCGCGGTGTCGCCGAGAGCGTCGGGCTGAACGTGGTGCTCACCCTGATCGAGCTCTCGGGCCTGCTGCTGGTGATCTTCGTGTGCTTCTTCGCGGTGTTCGGCGGGCAGGCCGACTTCTCGCGGGTGGTCGCGTTCGAGGCGCCGGAGGACAAGTCGCTGCTGCTCGCGGTGAGCACCGCGACCTCGCTGGCGTTCTTCGCGATGGTCGGATTCGAGGACTCCGTGAACATGGCGGAGGAGACGAAGGAGCCCAGCCGCATCTTCCCGCGCGTGATGCTCACGGGTCTCGGCATCACCGCCGTGGTCTACGTGCTCGTATCCACGCTCGCCGTCGCGATCGTCCCCGTGGGGGAGCTGGCCGGCAACGACACTCCGCTCGTCACGGTCGTCGAGGCCGCGGCGCCCGACTTCCCGATCTCGACGCTCCTGCCCTTCATCTCGCTCTTCGCCGTGGCCAACAGCGCGCTGATCAACATGATGATGGCCAGCCGCCTGCTCTACGGGATGAGCCGCCAGGGCGTGCTGCCGCCGTTCCTGCAGAACGTGCTGCGCGGACGGCGCACGCCGTGGGCCGCGATCCTCTTCACGACGGTGATCGCCCTGCTCCTCACCGCCTACGTGTCGCGCGACCCCTCCGACCCCATCGCGGTGCTCCTGGGCGGGACCACGTCGCTCCTCCTGCTGGCGGTCTTCGCCGTCGTCAACGTCTCCGTGCTGGTGCTGCGGCGGCAGCCGGTCGAGCACCGTCACTTCCGGACCCCCACCGTGCTGCCGGTGCTGGGCACGATCGCCTGCGTCTACCTGGTGCTGCCGATCACCTCGGGACGCGACACCGCCCAGTACGGCATCGCGGGGGTGCTGCTCGTGATCGGCGTCCTGCTCTGGGTGGCGACCTTCATCGACCGGCGGGTCCGCGGCTACGCGCGCACCGCGGCGATCGCTCCGGAGGAGCTCGACGCCGATCCCGCGGAGGACGCATCGGGAGCGCACAGCGACGGCATCGGCCGGTCATAGCCGATCCATAGGGAACTCCCGATACTGGAGTCATGAGCACCCCGGCCCCCTCGAAGCACCTCGCCCCCGCGCAGCGCACCCGCCTGAAGCGGGCCGACGGGACGCCGATCCGCGTCCTCGTCGTCGACGACGAGAGCACCCTCACCGACCTGCTCCAGATGGCTCTGCGCTACGAGGGCTGGGAGGTGCGCACCGCCGCCGAGGGCCGCGCCGCGATCACGATCACCCGCGAGTTCCGACCGGACGTGATCGTGCTCGACGTGATGCTCCCCGACATCGACGGCCTCCAGGTCCTGCAGCGGGTCCGCGCGGACGGCAGCGAGACCCCGGTCCTCTTCCTCACCGCGAAGGACGCGCTCGACGACCGGATCGCCGGGCTCACCGCCGGCGGCGACGACTACGTCACCAAGCCCTTCTCCCTCGAGGAGCTGGTCGCCCGGATGCGCGGACTCATCCGCCGCAGCACCCTGCTCGCCAACGACGCGGACGACCCCGAGGTCGTCGTGGGGGACCTGGTGCTGAACGAGGACAGCCACGAGGTCCGCCGGGGCGGCGACGAGATCGAGCTGACCGCCACCGAGTTCGAGCTGCTGCGCTTCCTGATGCGCAATCCGCGCCGCGTGCTCAGCAAGGCCCAGATCCTCGACCGGGTCTGGTCGTACGACTTCGGCGGCAAGTCGAGCGTGGTCGAGATCTACATCTCGTACCTGCGCAAGAAGATCGACGCCGGCCGCTCGCCGATGATCCACACCGTGCGCGGCGCCGGCTACCTCCTGAAGCCCGCCGACCAGTGAGCCGCACCGGCCGCCCGTCGCTCGGCGACTTCGCGACCCGCTCCGCCCTCCGCAGCTCCCGCCGCGGCCGGCGCGCGCCGTGGACTCTGCGGCGGCGGATGGTCGTCGCCGTGGTCGCGCTCGTCGCGGTGACGGCGGGCGTCGTGGGAGCGGTCAGCGTGCTCTCCGCCCGCTCGATCCTCTACGGCAGCACGGACGCGTCGCTCAGCCAGTCGGTCACGCGCCTCCAGGACTTCGACGGGCCGAGCCGCTTCGGCGGGTCGAGCGCGATCGAGCAGGCCACGACCTGCCCGAGCGGATCCTTCGGCGGCGGCCCGAGCCAGAACCTCAGCACCATCACCGCCGTCCAGGGCTCGGACGGCTCCTTCATCGGCGCCTACGTCGACGCCGACGGGGTCTGCCGGCAGTTCTCGGACCCGGCCGACTCGGTGCTCGCGGCAGCCGTCGCCGCAGGGGGCGAGGAGGCGACCATCGAGCTGCCCGGGAGCCTCGGGACCTACCGCGTGCGCGCGGCGGCGGTCGAGGGCTCCGTCGTCGTCGTCGGCGTCCCCCTGGGCGAGGTCGCCGAGACGCTCGCCTCCCTCACCTGGGTGGTCGTCGTGGTGGTGCTGCTGGCGATGCTGCTGGTCGCCCTCGTCGCCACCGCGATCATCCGCGTGGCCCTGCGGCCCCTGGAGCGGGTGGAGGCGACGGCGACCCGCGTGGCCGAGCTGCCGCTGGACCGCGGCGCCGTCGAGCTGGTCGAGCGGGTCCCGGAGGAGGACGCCGACACCCGCACCGAGGTCGGCCGCGTCGGCGCCGCCTTCAACCGCATGCTCGACCACGTCACCGGTGCTCTGGAGTCGCGGCAGGCGAGCGAGGACAAGGTGCGGCAGTTCGTCGCCGACGCCTCGCACGAGCTGCGGACCCCCCTCGCGGCGATCCGCGGCTACGCGGAGCTGCCCCGGCGCGGCGGGACCGAGCTGCCGGAGTCGGCGGCCTACTCCCTCGATCGGATCGAGTCCGCCGCCACCCGGATGACCTCGCTGGTCGAGGACCTCCTCCTGCTCGCCCGCCTCGACGAGGGCCGCGACCTCGAGAAGGAGCCCGTCGACCTGACGCTGCTCGTGATCGAGGCGCTGTCGGACGCGCACGCCGCGGGCCCCGACCACGAGTGGGACCTCGAGCTCCCCGAGGAGCCGATCGAGATCCGCGGCGACGGCTTCCGGCTGCACCAGGTGGTCGCCAATCTGCTGCGGAACGCGACCGTGCACACGCCCCCCGGCACCCGGGTCGTGGCGGCGCTCGCCGAGGAGGTGTCGGAGGGGCGGCCGATCGCGGTCGTGACGGTCACCGATTCCGGCCCGGGCATCGCGCCGGAGCTGGTGCCGGTGCTGTTCGAGCGCTTCGCCCGCGGCGACTCCTCCCGAGCGCGCACGACCGGATCGACGGGGCTGGGCCTGGCGATCGTGGCGGCGGTCGTCGACGCCCACGGCGGGCGCGTCCTCGTCGCGTCCGAGCCGGGGCGCACGAGCTTCCGCGTCGAGCTGCTGGCGGGCTGAGGGCCGGGGCGGCGGTCTCCCGCCGCCCGCCCTACACCGAGACGCCCAGCCGGCGGCGCGCGTCGTCGAGGGTCCGCACCACGGCGACCACCTCGTCGAGCGGGTGCAGCGGCGACTCGGTGCGCCCCTCCGTCACGTACTGCGCGACGTGCAGCGCCTCCCAGGCGAGGCCCTCGCCGCCCTGGAGCGGCGTCTCGTCGATCCACAACCCGCTCTCGGAGCCGCGGGTGAGCGTCACGCCGCCCGGCGTCCAGAACGACGGGTGCACGTCGATCCGCCCCGCCCGCCCCGCGACGCTCGCCGCGTGGCGGGTGTCGGCCAGCACGGTCGAGGTGGCCACCGACTGCACCCCGTGCGCGTGGCTGCCGACGATCGTCGCGGTCGCGTCGACGCCCGTCGAGGTCATGCTGCCGGCGACGACGGTGCTCTGCGGGGTGCCCGCCACCATCGAGACGAAGGAGGAGGCGTAGACGCCGACGTCCAGCAGGCCGCCGCCCGCGAGCGCCGGGTCGAAGATGCGGCTGGAGGGGTCGAAGTCGAAGGCGGCGCCGAAGTCGGCCGAGACGACGGCCGGCGCGCCGACCGCCCCGTCGGCGAGCAGCTGCCGTACGACGTCCATGTGCGGCAGGTAGCGCATCCACATCGCCTCCATCGCGAAGACTCCGGCGTCGCGCGCGGCGTGCACGATCATCTCGGCCTCGCCCGGGGTCGGCGCGAACGGCTTCTCGACCAGGATGTGCTTGCCCGCGGCGATGGCGAGCAGTGCCTGGCGGGCGTGCTCCGAGTGCGGGGAGGCGATGTAGACCACGTCGACCTCCGGATCCTCGACCACGGCCTCGTAGCCGGCCGAGGCCCGCTCGATCCCGAACCGGCTCGCGAACCGCTCCGCGCGCTCCAGCGAGCGGGAGCCCACCGAGACCACGCGCTGCCGGGTGTGCTTCTGCAGCGCCTCGACGAACGAGCCTGCGATCGAGCCGGGCGCGATCACCCCCCAGCGCAGGACGGGGGAGTCGAGGAGGGAGGGGAGTCGGGGCTCGGGGAGCGTCAGTGCCATGCGTCCACGCTAGGGCCCCGTGCCCGGCGGGGGCGAGGGGGTGCGCGGCGGTCCCCTAAGGTGTGACGGCACGCGCAGTCGCGGGCGGAGGAGGACGTCATGCCCGAGTGGTACACCCTGGGCGTCGTCGCCCTCGTGATCGTCGTGGTGGTCGTCGCGATCGTGCGCTTCCGATTCAACCCGGTGCTGGCGCTGGCCGTCGGAGCCGCCGCGATCGGCCTGCTCACCGGGCTCGGCCCCGTCGACACCGTCTCCACGATGACCACCGGCTTCGGCGAGGTGATGATGGAGGCGGGCCTCCTGATCGGCTGGGGCGTGCTCATCGGCGCGATGCTCAACGAGATGGGCGCCGTCGTCCGGCTCGTCGAGGGCCTGCTGCGCGTCTTCGGCCGCCGCGGGATCCCCTACGCGCTGGGCCTCTCCTTCGCCACCTACCTGCAGACGATCTTCGTCGACGCGCTGATCGTGATCGCGGCCCCGCTCGCGCGCCGGATCGCGCCGCGGCTGGGGCGCGCGGGCACCGGCATCGTCGCCGTGACCTTCGCCGTCGGGCTCGAGACGGGCATCGTGATGATGGTGCCCGGCTTCGCCGCGGTCGCGCTCGCGGGGCTGCTCGGAGTGCCGCTGGGCGTGATGATGCTCGGCGGATTCGCGGTGGTGGCGCCGACGGTCGTGGTCACGATCCTGCTGATGTCGCTCGCGTTCCGCCTCGGCTTCTGGGACCCGGCGCGCGACGAGCAGCTGGTCGTGCGCGACGACACGACCGGGCTCGCGACGGTGGGGGCGTCGCCCGCCGCGGACGGCGGACGGCTGCCGTCGTTCGGAGCGCGGGGGAGCGGCGGGGCGTCCTCGAGCGGAGCCGGAGCGGCATCGGGCGGCTCGTCCGGCTCGTCCGTCGAGGACGCGGCGGGTCCCGCCGAGGCGCAGGACGCCCACGCCGCCCGCGAGCGCCCGCTCCTGCTCCTCTTCGCGCCCATGCTCCTCGCCCTCCTGCTCATCGCCGCGCAGGCGGTGCTCACCGTCTCCGGGATCGAGCTGCCGGTGCTGCAGTTCCTCGGGAACCCCGTCATCGCGCTCCTCCTCGCCGTGATCGGCACCGGAGTGGTCGGCCGGTCGACCGTGGGAACCGCGCGGATGGAGAAGGCGGTCGCCAAGGGCTTCCAGGACGGCGGGCAGATCTTCCTGCTCACCGGCGTCGGCGGGGCGCTCGCCGCGGTGATCGCGCAGGGCGACCTCGGCGAGATCCTGAAGGGCTACTTCTCGACCTCGGCGACCGCGCCGCTGCTGCTCGTCTGGGTGATGGCGGCCGTGCTGCACATCGCGGTCGGCTCGGTCACCCTCTCGGCGATCACGGCGGCCGGAGTCGTCGCGCCGGTCGCCGCGACACTCGGCCTCGACCCGCTGCTGATCGCACTCGCTGCGGGCTCCGGCGCGCTGTTCTGCATCCACGTCACCTCGAACACCTTCTGGCTGCTGCAGAGCTTCCTCGGCCAGTCGGTCCGCGGCGCCCTCAAGTCCGTGACCGTCGGCGTCTCCCTCGCCTCCGTCCTCGCGCTCGGCGCCACGCTCGTCCTCTCCCTCTTCCTCTGACCGGGCCCTCCTTCCTCCTCTCGCCGGATGCCACTCGGGCACTCGAGTCGCCGGGCGAGGCGTACCGAAGAGGCATCTCGCGGAGCTGACCCGGCCGACACGTGACGGAAACATGGAGCCTCTATCTTCCTGAGAGGGTTCACATCCGATTCGGAGATCCAGACGCCGACGGGGGCCCGATCCGTTCCGTCACGCCTCGACAAGGGAAGAACTCCGCTTGAGATCTCGAACCGCCCTCGCCTCCGGATGCGCCGCGCTCGCGCTCGCCGCTGGCGGCCTCCTGGTCGCCCCGCCGGCGACCGCCACGACCGCAGCACCCGCCGACTACACCCGCGTGGACATCGTGCGTCCGCCGTCCGCTCCGATCGCGGTGCCGACCAGCTACCCGCAGCAGACCCCGCTGACCGAGGTGCCCGTCGACCCGACCGACGCCTCGCTCCTGCGCGGAGTCACCCCCTACGACGCCATCGCGCCGCAGCTGAACGCGCTCGCCGCCCGCTCCGACCGGGTCTCGACCCAGGTGGTCGGGAAGTCCGGCCTCGGCCGCGACATCTACCTGGTCACCGTCACCGCCCCCGAGACCGAGGCCGAGACGGCGCAGCAGGCCGAGTGGCGCGACCAGCTCAAGTACGAGCCCGCCGCCGCGGCCGCCGACGCCGACCTGATGGACGGCTACAAGGTGCCGGTCTGGTTCAACGGCAACATCCACGGCAACGAGTGGGAGGGCAGCGACGCGATCCTCGAGTACATCGAGGGCGTCGCCACCGCCGAGGACGCGGAGACCGAGGCGCTGCTCGAGGGCAACCGCCTCTACTTCACCGTCACCAACAACCCCGACGGCCGCGCCCTCGGCCAGCGCGCCGTCGCCGCGGGCTACGACCCGAACCGCGACATGATCACCGGAGCCACCAGCGAGGCGGCCGTGATCCGCGACCTCTCGAGCGTGCTCCAGCCCACGTACTTCATCGACATCCACGGCTACACCGGGATCCTCCAGGTCGAGCCCTGCGGCCCGCCGCACGGCGAGAACTACGAGTACGACCTCTTCCTCCCGCACGCCTACGCGACCGCGCTCGAGATCGAGCGCCGCGTCGTCGAGGCCGACGTGCCCGGCAACACCTACCTCGCCGAGGACGGCAGCGCCACCACGGACAACACCGGGAAGATCCTCATCCCCTACCGCGACATCCGCGCGGGCTGGGACGACTGGCCCCCCATCTTCGCCCCGCAGTACGTCGCCTTCCAGGGCGCGATCACCAACACGGTGGAGCTTCCGCTCGGCCGCACGGCCAACAGCACTCCGGAGGAGATCGCCCAGGGCCAGGCCAACGCGGACATCGACGTCGAGGTCGCCGGGATCGTCATGGACGCCTCCGTCGACTACATCGAGGCCAACCGCGACGCGCTCCTGAGCAACCAGGTCGCCATCTTCGAGCGCGGCGTCACCGGCGCCCCCGCCATCGAGATCCCCGCCGACGTCTCCGCGGCCGACCTGCCCGCGGGCGTGCCGACCGAGTGGACCGAGATCTGGGACGAGACCGACGTCTACACGACCGAGTACCCGCGCGCCTACGTCATCCCCGTCGACGGCACGCAGCGCTCCGTCTCGGACGCAGAGACCCTCGTCGCGCAGCTGCTCGCCCACGGCGTCGAGGTGTCGCGGACCACGGCCGCCACGAGCGTCGGAGGAGTCTCCTACCCCGCGGGCACCTACCTGGTCGACATGCACCAGTCGGTCCGCGGCCTCGCCAACGTCCTCCTCGCCGACGGCAGCGACATCTCGAGCCGCGTGCCCGAGATGTACGACGTCTCGGCCTGGAGCCTCTCGCTCCTCTGGGGCGCCGACGTGCAGGCGATCGGCTCCACCACCGACGCCCTCCCGGCCGTCGGCCTGGAGCCGGTGACCGCCGTGGCTCCGGTCGGCTCCGTCCCGGCAGGCGCCGACTACCTCGCCTTCGAGCCGCGCGGCGTCCTGGAGTACCAGGCCGTCAACGCGCTGCTGGCCGACGGCGTCGCCCTCGAGCAGTTCGAGGACGGCACGATCGCCCTCCGTGCAGACGCCGCCGGGCTCGCGGCCGCCGAGGGAGCCGCCGCCGCCTTCGGCGTCGACTTCACGGCGACCACCGCCGACCGCGTGCGCGCCGAGGACGGGAAGGCGCTCGACGCCCTCCGCGTCGCCTACTCCGGCACGAACGAGGACCGCGACGCGCTGGCCAAGCTCGGCTTCGCCGACGCGGTCGCCGTCGACGCGGCCGCGCTCACCGCGGGCACCGCGACCCTCGAGAGCGCCGACGTGCTCTACGTGGGACGCGCCCTCTCCTTCACCCCGGAGCAGGCCGCAGGCCGCACCGTGGTCGAGGAGTTCCTCGCGGCGGGCGGCGACGTCGTCGGCCGCGGTGGCGCTGGAGCGGCCTTCGTGTCCGACTTCGGCCTGGCCGAGCTGACTGCGCAGACCGGCACGAGCGGCTCCAACGGCATCGTCTCGGTCGAGACGCCCGGCGGCGGAGTCCTCGGCGACTACCCGCAGGACACCGCGTTCGTCTCGCCGGCACTGTGGTTCGCCGGCTTCGACGAGTCGGTCGCGGTCGAGCAGAGCTACTCGGAGGACGGCACGTTCGTCGCCGGGCACTGGGTCGACTCCGACGGGCAGTCCCGGAGCGACGCGGCCGGGCAGGCCTCGGCCGTCTCGTTCTCGACGGAGTCGGGCACCGAGGGCTTCCTCTTCGGCACCTCGCCGGTGTTCCGCAACCACCCGGTCGGAGCGTTCAGCGACGTCGCCCGGGCGCTGCTCGCCGTGGCGCCGGAGGGCGCCGCCGTCGAGCTGCCGGGGACCCCGGAGCCCACGCCGACGCCGGAGCCGACCGGCTCGCCTGAGCCGACCGCGACTCCCGAGCCGACGGCGACTCCCGAGCCGACGGCGACGCCCGAGCCCACCGCGACGCCCGAGCCGACCGTGAGCCCCGAGCCCACGTCGACCCCCGAGCCCACGTCGACCCCGGAGCCCACGTCGACCCCGGAGCCCACCGTCGTGCCGACGGCCGGACCGACCGCCACGGCCGCGCCGATCACCGCACCGACCGGCCCCGGCGGCCTCCCCTCCACCGGAGTGGAGACCGGCTCCTGGCTGCTGCTCTCGGGAGGTGCTGTCGCCCTCGGCCTCGGCTCGCTCCTGATCGCCCGCAGCCGTCGCCGCGAGGATCAGGAGGCCTAGCCTCCGCCTCCGGGGAGGGATCGGGCGCCCGCCGCCCGGTCCCTCCCCGTTCC